>CAZIBZ010000001.1:0-2718 GCA_964537445.1 uncultured Dehalococcoidia bacterium
CGAAGCGGCCCCCGAGCCGACCGTTGACGAGGCCATCGCAGCCGAGGAGGAACGCCTCGAAGAAGAGGCCGCAGCGGCCGAGGAAGACTCGGAGCCGGAGGACGCGACCGTCGAAGAGGAAGCTCCTACGGCCGAACTGGATGAAGCTCCGGCGGAAGCGTCGGTCGCGGAAGATGACGCATCAGAGGACGAAGCGTCATCAACGACAGCTGAAGAATCGTCGGACGAGGCCGCCGACCCGGCAGCCACCGAGGACGAAGACTCGGCAGACGAAAAGCGCGGGGATAGCAGCGAGGACTGACCGGCCACCCTGGGTTAACGAGGCGGCCACTATGCGGTGTACACAGAACAGCTTCCACCACACGACGATGAAGCTGAGGAGGCCGTCCTCGGTTCGCTGCTGATCGATAGCGACGCCACGCCGCGCGTCGCTGTATTTCTCGAATCTGATGATTTCTTCCGCCAGAAGCACGGTTGGGTCTACGGCGCGTGCATGGCCCTCTTCGCCCGGAATGAGCCGATCAATCAGATTTCCATCGCCGACGAACTCTCACGGCGGCAACAACTCGACGAAACAGGCGGCCTCCCGTTCCTCAGCCACCTGATCGCCACGGTTCCAACCTCCGTCTACGCCGAGAACTACGGACAGGTCGTTAGACGCCTCTCCGTCATGCGCCGGCTCATTTCGGCAGGTGGACGCATCTCGGAGATCGGATACCGGGCTGAGCTGGACGAGGAAGAAGCGCTCCGCGAGGCAGAGGATCTCGTCTACAAGATCCGAATGAACCAGAGTCAGCGCGACCTGGTCCCACTCGGGACCGCGCTCGAGGAATTCCTGGAGGAAGGGTTACAGGCGGGAGCACGCCGGGAAGGCGTCGGGTCAGGGTTCACGGACCTCGATCGGGTCCTCGGTGGGTTGCAGCCCTCCGACCTATTGATACTCGCCGCGCGACCTAGCGTGGGGAAGAGCGCGATGGCGCTGAACCTCGCACGTTCCGTCGTCGACCAACGCCGGGCCGACGGCCGACGGCGGGTGGCAGCGTTGTTCAGCGTCGAGATGGCCAGAGATCAGGTGGTCGAGCGACTCCTCTCGAGTGAATCCTCCATCGGCACACGCCGCATCAGGGAAGGGAATTGGACCGACCGCGAAGAGGCACTGATCATGCGCGCCGTGGGAGAACTCGCGGACCTCGACCTCTACATCGATGACACCCCTCAGCTCTCAGTCATCGAGATGCGGTCCAAGGCACGCCGGCTGTTTCTCGATCGCGGCATCGACCTGATCATCGTGGACTACCTCCAGATGATGGTCGGCAGTGGCAACGGGTTCGGCGGGAACCGGGTGCAGGAAATCTCGGAGATTTCGCGCTCGTTGAAGGCGCTCGCACGAGACCTGAACGTTCCGGTACTCGCGCTCTCACAGCTCTCCCGTGCGGTCGAGAGCCGGCCCACCCATGAGCCTCAGCTGTCAGACCTACGGGATAGCGGCGCGATCGAACAGGATGCGGACGTCGTCGCCTTCCTCTACCGGCCCGAGATGGTATTCACCGAGGAAGAGTGGGAACGGACCCACGAAGGCCAGTACCCACGTGGCCTCGCCGAAGTCATCGTCGCCAAGCACCGAAACGGCCCTCTCGCGCGCTTCTCTCTCGTATTCCGCGAAGAGACCACCACCTTCATGGACCTCTTCCGCCCCGATAGCTCCGATGTCGGGTCGATGTTCAACTGACCAGGGTCTAGATGACACACGACGGCGTATTCGCCGGATTCCCAGGCCGCAGCGAGGCGACTCCCGTCCCGGCCACATTCTTCACCGAAGTTCTTCCGGATCTCGACGATCTGCTCGAACTCAAGGTCTTCCTCGTTGCGCTTCGACGCATCAAGAGGCGGAAGGGCTCGGTTCGATGGGTTTCGGACACCGAACTCCAGGCGGCTCCAGAACTCTGTGACCAAAACTCCGAGGGCATAGACGATGCCGCCCGGTCGGTCGCCAATCGGGGGCTCCTCGTCGGCGTACCACTCGGCGGAGACGGGGGGACCGGCCGTGCCGCGTACTTTCTGAACGACCCGGAAGGCCGGAAAGCGGCGTCACAGGTCCGTTCGGGGGCGGTGGAGATTGCCAGTGGGGTCACCGGCCTGACCCCTCCTCCAACGAGTTCGAACGAGCAACGGGATGCCGTGAACATCTTCCGGCTCTATGAAGAGACCATCGGCCCTGTACCCGGCGCGGGCATCGCGGAAGAGCTTACGGAGGCGGAAGCCGGCTTCGCGAGCGACTGGATCGCCGATGCGTTCAAGGAAGCGGCGGCACAGAACGTCCGCCGTTGGGCATATGTCCGGGCGATCCTGGCCCGCTGGCGTGAGGAAGGAAGGGAAGAATCGACGAATGGAACGGCTGAGCGACCTTCTTCGAAAGGCAGATATCGGAGCGGCCGCTACGGGCGAGTCGTTCGCTGGAAATAGCGAAGGCGACGCCGCTCCCCACTCCGCCGAACCCCGGGACGAGCCGGGAACGTGCCCTGTCTGCCACGGATCGGGATGGGTCGGCCAGGTTCTCCCTGTCGACGATCCCGAGTTCGGCAAGCCCGTACCCTGCGAATGCCGCCTCGCCAACCTCGATCGAGACCGGGTCGACCGCTTGCAGCGCTACAGCAACCTCGGACCGCTCGCCGATTCGACGTTCGAACGTACCATAGAGTCGGGCGTTCGACCCGAACC
>CAZIBZ010000002.1:0-4103 GCA_964537445.1 uncultured Dehalococcoidia bacterium
CTCCCGGTGCCCCAGGCGCCCGAGGGGAAAAGATCAATCGAGGTTCTTGATTTTGACCGCGGTGGTGGAGCCGAGGGGAGTCGAACCCCTGACCTCCTCAATGCCATTGAGGCGCTCTCCCAGCTGAGCTACGGCCCCACGCGCGACCGAGTATACGGGGGGGCCCATATCTGATCGCTGCCATAACCGGATCACAGTTGTCATTCATGACTGACGGTCGATAGACTACGCCGGCACATACGAACTATCTGGGGTGAATATGCGATGACCAACGCTGGAACGGCAGCCAAGTACCCGGTTCGATTGAGGATTAACGGTCAGCAGTACTCGGCCGAAGTACCGGCCCGTCGGACCTTGGTCGACATGATCAGGTATGACCTGGGATTGACTGGGACGAAAGAGGCTTGCAGCGTCGGCGTCTGCGGCGTTTGCACCGTCGAAATGAACGGTGTGATCACGTCGTCCTGCATTACCCTCGCCGTGCAAGCGGACGGGGCGGAGATCAACACGATCGAGGGCGTCGCCGATGGCGAGACCCTTCATCCCCTCCAGGAAGCGTTTATGACCTACGGTGGATTCCAATGCGGAATCTGCACGCCCGGGCAAATCATGGCGTCCAAGGCTCTGTTGGAGCATAACCCTAATCCGACGCAGGATGAGATCAAGGACTGGATGATGGGCAACCTGTGCCGATGTACTGGGTACTACAAGATCATCGAGTCGATCGAAAAAGCCGGCGAAGTCTTGCGGGCGTAAAGGGCAAAGCCATGCGAGATTTCAGCTTTCACGCTCCGACCTCTCTCAACGACGTATACGGGCTTCTCAATGAACATGGGGAAGAGGCACGCTTGATCTCCGGCGGGACCGGCCTCGTCAACATGATGAAGCAGGACCTGATCGCGGTTGATCACCTCGTGAGCCTGGCCCGGCTTCCGAACCTGAACTACATCCGATGGACCGGCGAGGGCCTCCAAGTTGGGGGACTGACCACCCAGCAAGAGATGGCCACGTCCGACGTCGTTCACCAGAACATCCCTCTCCTGGCGGAGACGTTCAGTGAGGTCGCGACGGTTCGGGTTCGGAATACTGCAACTGTGGGTGGTGGTGTTGCCCACGGTGATCCGGCACAGGATCCGCCGTCCAGTCTGCTGGTACTTGACGCAAGCATCACCATCGCTTCGGCCGGCGGCGAACGGTCGGTCCGGCTGCGCGACGGGTGGTTCGAGGACTACTACACGACAGCCATTGAGCCTGGTGAGGTGGTTGTGGGCCTCTCCGTCCCTCCCGCTCCCGCGAATGCCAAGACTTCATACACGAAATTCCTCCCACGAACGAAGGACGATTACCCGACCGTAGCCATTTCGGCGCTCGGTGTGGTCGAGGGCGGAGTCATCACTGATATTCGGATAGGCCTCGGAGCGCTCAACACGACGGCGGTCTATTCGGAAGCGGTCCCTTCGGTCCTGTTGGGGAAGGCGCCGACGATGGACCTGCTTCGGGAGGCTGCACAAGGGGTCGTCGATGAGGTCTCGCCGACACCGGATTTCCGGGGATCGGCTGAGTACAAGACGGATATGGCCGTAGTTTTCACCCGTCGCGCACTGCAAGAGGTGCTGGGCGTCGAAGGGTAGGTTGATTTGAAACTTGAACAGCAATCAACCATCTCGGCGCCTCGGCCCGATGTTTGGGCCGTGCTTCAGGACGTGCCCCGAGCGGCACAGATGATTCCCGGGGTGAAGGACGTCATGAGCCTGGGAGACAACAAATACTCGGGGACGATGCAAGTTGGCATCGGGCCGATGAAGATGAATCTCCAGGGCGATCTGACGGCCAACCCCGACCCGGATAACTTCGAATGGAAACTCGAGGGGCACGCACAAGACAAGCGGCTCGGCGGTGGAATCAGGGTCATCGTGGAAGCGAAAATCGAAGAGCCCGAGTTTGGAAGGTCCGAATTGTCGGTTTCCACCGATATCCAGTTCATCGGCCGCCTGGGGACGCTGGGCCAACCGCTGATTCGATCAAAGGCGAAAGATCAGATGAAAGAGTTCACCAACAACCTGACAAAGGCAGTTGGCGGCTAAACACCTGCCGACCAGATCGAGTCGAAATGGAAGGGCCTCTTCGCGGGACCCCTTTTCGTTACCCGAACCACCAGACGGTATACTTGGGGCACATCGCGGACAGCCTCCCACTAGGTGGAATGCTCGGCGAGCGAACGTAGGAACGGCAACCATCGGTGCTACGCGATGGGTTCAGAAAGCTCGGCTGACGGATTGCCGGACCCCCTCCCGAAAGAGACACTGAGGAGCAACTACATGCGCGTAGGGGCATTCGAACTGACCGACCCGTTGCCGCGGCTGCGCGACCCTCACCTGTTCACGATCCTTCAACCGTGGATTGATGTTGGCTCCGTTGGGACCCTAGCCCTGGCAACGCTCGAAAAAGAGTTCGGAGCAGAGGAACTGGGGAAGCTCGCGCGTCCGAGCAACTTCTATGACTTCACTCGCTACCGCCCGATGCTCAACCGACGGGACGGTGAACGCATCGTGGAGCCCCCGAATACGGTGATTAGATACGCCAAGGGCGAGGGTGAAAGCGACTTCCTGTTCATGCACCTGTTGGAGCCGCATGCGAACGGCGAAGATTTCGTCGACTCGTTGATCGAACTCGCGGACACCCTGGGCGTCGCGCGCTATTGCCAGATTGGTGCGATGTATGGTTCGACGCCGCACACGCGTCCGTTGGTCGCGAGTGGGCAATCGACGGATGCGGACGTGCAGGGAATGCTGGCCAGCCAGGGAGTTCGAACTTCGAACTATGAAGGGCCGACCAGCATCATGGCTCTCGCCACCCAAGAGTTGACAAAGAGAAGTATCGCCACGATGAGCGTGATGGTTCAGTTGCCCCCGTACGCGCGACTCGAGGAGGACCACAGAGGGCAAGAACGGCTGCTGCGACTGCTATCACCGATCTACCGATTCTCTCTCGGGGATCTGGATTCGATCGAGCGTCATGGGGATCGCCAGTACCAGGAGATCGACCGCATGGCCCAGATGGACCCTCGAGTCCAGTCGCTCGTCAAGCAACTCGAAGAGTCTTACGACTCAGAGCAATCCGGGGTACAGGCAGATGCAGGTGCGTCGAGCGAGCCAGAGCCCCCCCAACTTTCGGCAGACTTGGAGCGGTTCCTCCGGGACCTCGAGAGCGGGGAAGAGGGGACGAACGCCTAATCTCACTCATCCTCGGATGAGCAGTCCAGACGAGAACGGGCCCCGCATCACGCGGGGCCCGTTCTCGTCTGATGGTCTTGACGCTAGGCGGTCGTAATTAGCGGCCTTCCCACGCGGGTTTGCGTTTCTCCGTGAAGGCGCGAGGTCCCTCGACGGTGTCATGAGGCGACAGTTGCCGAAGGCGATTGCTCATCATGGACTGATATTGCAGCGCCTCTCGTGTGGGCATGTTGAGCGTGCGCGTGACGTGCTCCTTGGCGATGCGTGTGGCCATCGGCGAACACTCGCGAACGATCTCCTCAGCCATGTCAACGGCCGTCTTCATGAGGTCCGCGAACGGGACGACTTGGCTGACCAGGCCCATGCGATAACAGTCATCGGCCTTGTAGCGGCGACCGGTGATGATGACCTCCATCGCGAGTCCGATCGGGACCGCGCGCGACATGCGTGTTGTCCCGCTGATCGACAGGAGACCGCGTCGGGGCTCAAGGAGTCCCATCTCGGCGTTCTCCGACATGATGCGGATATCCGCCCAGAGCGCAGTTTCGGTTCCGCCTCCGAAGGCGTAGCCGTTGATCGCCGCGATCACGGGTTTGAAGACCTCGATGCTCGGGTACGAATGGAGCCCTTCGTTCGGCACCTGCGGCGGCGGAGGCGGATCGCCGGCTTGGGCGTCACGCCCAGCCTGCGCGCGAAGATCGAGACCGGTCGAGAATGACCGCTCACCAGCACCGGTAAGGATCAAAACCCACGCATCGTCGTCGTCCCGGAACTCTCGGACGTAGTTGAGCATCGCCGAGTTCCCATCCGGGGTCAGCGAGTTCAACGTCTCCGGTCGGTTCATCGTGATGAGCCGAACGTGGTCCGCTG
>CAZIBZ010000003.1:0-2745 GCA_964537445.1 uncultured Dehalococcoidia bacterium
ATCCAAGGCTTTTTCAATATACCGGTCGACGAACTCACCGCGATGCCGCTCCTGGCGGATTTTTTCGACGAGCGGACCGGGGATCGGGTCGTAGTGGCTCCTGACGTCGGAAGCACAAAGCGAGCCCGGAATCTAGCCGAACGCCTGAGATTGCCTCTGGCGATCATCGAGAAACGTCGAGCGGGCGATTTCGCGCAGGCAGAAAGCCTGAACGTGATCGGTGACGTCCGCGGGATGGATGCGATCCTCATCGATGACGAGGTGGACACCGGAGGGTCACTCACCAGTTCGGCGCAAGCGCTCATCGACCACGGTGCGAACAAGGTGTCCGCCGCAGCCGTTCACGCGGTTCTGTCTGGACCGGCGAAAGAGCGGTTGGCCGCGGCTCCGATCGACGAACTGGTCGTCACCGACAGCCTTCCATCTCGAGATCATGACGAACGCGTTGCCGGACTGCCCCTGACATCCGTCTCCGTCGCGCCGCTGTTGGGCGAGGCCATCCGTCGGATCCACGAGGGCAGATCGGTCGGTGAGATCTTCGAATGAGTACTGTGGATAGATAGAGTCGACGCGGTGGAAGGGCAGGCACGTGGCTAAAGGGATCTTGAAATTCCTCGGGGGCGACCCGAGTGGCAAGGCGGTCAAGAAGCTCTGGCCGCTGGTTGACCAGATCAACGCCTTCGAATCGCGGTTCGCATCGATGTCCGACGAAGAACTCAGCGGTCTCACAGAAGTGTTCACCGGACGTTACGAGGACGGCGAGACGCTCGACGACCTGCTGCCGGAAACCTTCGCGGCAGTTCGAGAGGCCGCGAAGCGGGCACTCGGCATGCGCCATTTCGATGTCCAGATGATTGGCGGAGCGGCGCTCCATGACGGAAAGATCGCGGAGATGGCGACCGGCGAGGGGAAGACGCTCGTCGCGACGCTGGCGACGTATCTGAACGCCGTTGCCGGAGTCGGCGTTCATGTCGTCACGGTGAACGACTATCTGGCGAAACGGGACGCGGAATGGATGGGTCCCGTGTACCGGGCTCTCGGCGCGAGCGTCGGATGCCTTCAGCACGACGCTTCCCTCTTGTTCGATCCGGAGCCGGAAGATGGTGACGACTCGATGCGTCCCATCCATCGGAGAGAGGCTTACGCAGCCCACATCACCTATGGCACGAACTCGGAATATGGGTTCGATTACCTGCGTGACAACATGGCGCTGGATTCCGCACAGAAGGTCCAACGGGACCTTGCGTTCGCCATCGTCGACGAGGTCGACTACATCCTGATCGACGAGGCGCGCACTCCCCTCATCATCAGCGGGCCGGCACAGGAACCGTCCCAGAGCTACCAACGCTTCGCCCAACTCGCCCGCGGCCTGGTCATCGAGGAAGACTTCGTGATCGACGGGCGGACCAAGGCCGTAACGCTGACGGAACCCGGTACCGCCAAGGTTGAACGAGCGCTTGGCGTGGACAACCTGTACGACCCGGAACACTCCTCCTTGATCCACTTCATGGAACAGGCGCTGAAGGCCGAAGCGAACTTCGAGCGAGACAAAGAATACGTAGTAACCGACGACGGGCAGGTCGTCATAGTCGATGAATTCACCGGTCGTCTGATGCCAGGCCGTCGATACTCCGACGGTCTTCACCAATCCATCGAGGCGAAGGAAAACGTCACGATTCAACGGGAGTCCGTAACGCTCGCGACGATCACGCTCCAGAACTATTTCCGCATGTACGGGAAACTCGCCGGAATGACCGGAACTGCCGCGACCGAAGGCGAAGAGCTCTTCAAGATCTACAAACTAGAAGTCGTTGCGATCCCAACGAACCGGCCGACCGTGCGCGATGACGAGGCCGACCTCGTCTATCAAAACGAAGATGCGAAGTTCGAAGCGGTTGCGCAAGAAGTCCAGGAACTGAACCAGAGACGCCAACCGGTCCTCATCGGAACGACGTCGATCGAGACGTCCGAGCGTCTGAGCCAGGTATTCAAAGCCCGAAACATCCCGCACGAGGTACTGAACGCGAAGGAGCACGAGCGGGAGTCGACGATCATCGCGCAAGCGGGTCGGCTAGGGGCGGTCACGCTCGCAACGAACATGGCAGGGCGGGGCACCGACATCATTCTCGGCGGTAACCCCGCTGGACGTGATCCCGACGAGTGGCAGCCTGAACACGACTCCGTCCTGGAGTTGGGTGGCCTGTACGTCCTCGGCACCGAACGACACGAAGCCCGCCGGATCGACAATCAGCTGCGTGGACGGTCCGGCAGGCAGGGCGATCCTGGGACCTCGCAGATCTTCGTCTCGCTCGATGACGAAGTGATCAAACGCTTCGGGGGCGAACGGGTCAAATCGATCATGAGCTGGGCCGGGCTCGACGAAAATGAGCCCATCCAGAACCGCGTCGTGACGAAGTCCTTCGAGAACGCCCAGACTCGAGTTGAGGGCTACAACTTCGAGATCCGGAAGCACCTGGTCGAATACGACGACGTCATCAACCGTCAAAGGGAAGTGATCTACGCCGAACGTTCCAGGGTTCTCGAGGGGGTTGATCTGAAGACGAACATCCTGGAGATGGCCAGCCAGGAGGCGGCCGAATTGACGGAGGTGTATCTTTCCGGCCGGGACTCAATGGACTGGGACGTCGACGGATTTATCGCCGCCCTCTCAGCAGCCATGCCCGCACCAGAATGGGCAAATGAGAACGAACTGCGGGACTTCACGAAAGAAGACATCCTCGACTC
>CAZIBZ010000004.1:0-3175 GCA_964537445.1 uncultured Dehalococcoidia bacterium
GTTTCGCTGTACGAGGTCAGCAGCTTGAAGACATGGCCGACTTCGATCCCACGGGAGAACTCCAACTCGTGTCCACATCGTGGGCACCCGTGGCCCGGCTGCGCTCTGGTCAGGTCCAAGACCTCGTCAACCGTGAAATCACGCGGATAATTCGCGTTCCGGTAGTGCGTATCCGGCTTGTTTGCGCCAACGACGTAGTTCGCTCCGGATTCGATGGACCGGTCAGCCAAACGGCGAACACCCTCGAGTCCGATCGGGGACGCGTAGCCGGCAACCAGTCCCGCACCCCGGACCTCATCGTCAGTCGCGAGTCGAAGATCGGTGCACTGCAGGGCGTTCTTGAGCTTGACTTCGTTCACTTCGAGATCGCCCCGGATCGTGACGAAAACGATCTCCTCGTCGCAGGCATAGAAGACGGCCTTCAGGGTTTTCGACTCGGGGATCTCCAGGAACTCCGCGAGGTTTGGGATCGTCTCCACCCCGGGCGTTGAGACCGAGTCGAGTTCAGAAATCGGCTCGTCTTCGACCGTCGAAACCCGAACTTGGGCCTTCTCGACATTCGCCGCATAACCACAGGACCGGCAGATCACGACGTCGTCTTCGCCGCTGTCTGACAGGAACATGAACTCCTGGGAGTCCTTGCCGCCGATCGCCCCGCTATCGGCCTCGACGACGGCCACGTCCAACCCGCAGCGCTCGAAAATGTTCCTGTAGGCCTGAACCATCCGCTGGTAGGTGGTATCCAGGTCTTGATCGTCCACATGGAAGGAATACGCGTCCTTCATCGCGAACTCGCGCACGCGGATCAACCCGGCTCGGGGCCGAGCCTCATCCCGGAGTTTCGTCTGTATCTGGTAGAGATTGAGCGGCAGGTCCCGATAACTGTGGACGTTCTGCCTGACCAGCGTCGTGACCACCTCTTCATGAGTAGGACCGAGCACCAGCGGCCGGTCTCGCCGGTCCTGCAGCCGAAACAAAGTCGTCCCCATCGACGACGCCCTGCCACTCCGCTCCCACAACTCCTCCGGTTGGAGCACCGGCATCAGGACTTCCTGGCCACCTGCTGCGTCCATCTCCTCGCGGATGATCGTTTCGATTTTTCTCAACGACCGGACGGCGAGCGGGAGGTAGCTGTAGATGCCCGCAGAGAGCTGGTTGATGAGTCCCGCGCGGATCAGCAGTCTGTGACTGGCCGTATCGGCGTCGGAAGGGTCATCCCGTAGAGTTTTGCCAAAGAGCTGCGAAAGGCGCATGCGGACATGGTAGCCGCTAGCTGTTCGGGGAGAGCATCAGGGTCCAAGGCGTTCAGGTCGGCTGGGGCTCGGTCTCGACCTGCTCCATCTCTTCGAGCAGGGCGGGGAGGAACTTGTCCTCCGTAACCACCTTTACCTTCTGGCCTTTCCTGAAGATGATCCCTCTTCCGGCTCCGGCGGCGATCCCCACGTCCGCGTCCTTCGCCTCCCCCGGACCGTTGACTTCGCAGCCCATCACGGCAACTTTGATCGGACGGTCGAACCGTTTGACCGCCTCGTCGACCATCTCCGCGTATTTGATGATGTCGACGTCGGCGCGGCCGCACGACGGGCACGCCACAAGCGTGACCCCCTTCTGTCGGAGGTTCAGCGACTTCAGGATCTCGAAACCGGCATCGACTTCCTTCACCGGATCCCCCGCCAGGGAAACGCGGATCGTATCGCCGATCCCCATCGCCAGCAGGGTGCCGATCCCGACCGCACTGCGGATGGCTCCGTTGAGTGGGGTTCCAGCCTCCGTGATACCAAGATGGAGAGGGTAGGTGACCCGATCGGCAAGTCGCGAGTAGGCGCCGATCGTCATCGGAACGTCGAAACCCTTCACCGAGATCTTGATGTCCCCAAAGTCCATCGCTTCGAGGATCGCGACTTCCCACAATGCAGTCGCGACCATGTGGTCGACAGCGGAGTACGAACCCTCGCCCTCCTGGGCCGCCTTCGCCAACTCGTTCACTCCGTCCGCAAGGCGATGGAACTGGCCCGTCTGACCGATTCCCCCGATGGGGGGAAGGCTGCCGAAGTTGACGCCGATCCTGATAGGGATTCCTCGGCCCTTGGCCGCCCTTACGATTTCCCGTACTCTTCCTTCGTCTCTAATGTTCCCGGGGTTGAGCCTGAGTGCATTCACGCCGTTTTCGATCGCCATCAACGCCAATTCGTGGTGGAAGTGGATATCAGCGACGACCGGGATCGGGGAGTGGCGGACGATCCCCGCAAGCGCTTCGGCAGCGCGCTTGTCCGGTACAGCACAGCGGATGATGTCGCATCCCGCTTCGGCAACGGATCTGATCTGCTCCAAAGTCGCTTCGACGTCGCGGGTGTCAGTCTTCGTCATCGACTGGACCGCCACCGGCGCGCCGCCGCCGATGGGGACTCCCCCAACATCGATCCGCTTCGTGACCCGTCTCTCGCCCATCCTCATCCCTTCGGGTTTCTCCGAGCGGCGCCTAGTTTATCAATCGGTCGCCCTGCGGCCCCGATTTATCCGGGCGGGAGGATGGGATCACCGCTGAATACACGTGGTATATCCACGGCAACGGTTACCAACAAGATGAGCCCGATCAAGACTGCGAACCCGACGAAATGAATCGTGCCTTCCGTACGGGCCGACAAGCGCCTCCCACCCCTGATCGCCTCGAGAGCGAGGAACGGCAACCGACCTCCATCAAGGGCCGGGACGGGGAGGAGGTTGAGGATCGCGAGATTCAAGCTCAGCACGCCCATCAGCCACATCAGGTCGAGGATACCGCTGCGGGCGGCCTCGCCGGTGATCTGCGCGATGCCGACCGGGCCCGCGAAATCCGGTTGCGCCGATCCGCTACCCCAACTACCAACCTCTTCCGCGACCAGCCCGAAGAAACCGGTCATAGCCCGCGCGCCATCGAGCGGTGCCCTCCACAGCGGATTTCGCTCGGTCACGTATCTCGCGTTTTCCATCGTGATCGAGACGCCCATCGCGCCCTCGCCGGGTGGCGGGTCCACCCGTGGGACCAGTTGAAAAGCCGTCGGGACCAACCCTCGAAGGACCCGCAGCGTGACCTGCCGGCCCGAGTTCTCCGCGATCAGTCTCGATAATTGGTTGGACGAAACGACCTCGACACCATTCACCTCGTCCAGCAGGTCGCCCGGCATGACGCCCGCGC
>CAZIBZ010000005.1:0-5675 GCA_964537445.1 uncultured Dehalococcoidia bacterium
TCTTCCTTGAGAATTCAGCCGAGGCCGACGCGGGGGCGATCGTCGAGGTGACAGTTCCTTCGGGGGTCGAGGTCGACATCGAGGAGCTCGGCGGTTCCGGCGATGATTTCCAGGCCGCTCAGTTGGACCGGACGCGTTGGCTGTTTTGGGTCGATGGCGGTGCGGGCACGAACGAGAACTCCGCAACGCCCCTGCTGGGAGACGACGGATTTGCGCTGATCATCCGACCTCAGGCAGATCTCAATCCCGGCTTCTACAACATCTCTGTCGTGATCACCCAGGTCATCGGATAGCCGCCGCGGCTTCGTTCAAGGTCGCGTTACCCGGTCGTTCGGTTCTTCTGACCTCTGTCTGTAGGGCTGACGCCCCCTGCTAGGATTGGCGAGTTCCGGCCGGCCATCACCATCGGAGGTCGCGTGGGTCTCGAACTCGACTACCTGTTCCATCCGCAGTCCATCGCCGTCGCCGGCGCTTCGGATGATCCCCGGAAACAGGGGAACGCCTACTACCGTCTTCTGAAGGAGCGCGGGTTCAAGGGTCCCGTGTACGCGATCAACCCACGTGGTACCGACGTCCTCGGCGCCCCGTCGTTCACGTCGGTGGGCGAGATCCCGGGCCCGGTCGACTACGTGATTTCCACCGTCCCGGCGCCCGCAGTGCCCGGCCTGATCGATGAGTGCGCGGCTAAGGGCGTCAAGGCCATCCACCTCTTCACCGGTAGGTTCAGCGAGACCGGCCATGAGGACGCTGCCGCTCTCGAACGAGACGTTCTTGCGCGTGCGCAACGAGCCGGGATCCGGCTGATCGGCCCGAACGGAATGGGGCTCCACTACATCCATGAGGGCATCACGTTCAAGGACCACCTTCCGACTGAGCCAGGTACCGCCGTCGCGATGGCCCAGAGCGGTGGCAATGCCGTCGAGATGGTGCTTGGCCCCTCCGCGAGGGGTGTGCGCTTCGGGAAGGTCCTGAGCTACGGGAATGGCCTCGACCTCAACGAAGCGGATTTCCTGGATTACTTCGCTGAGGATCCGGAGACGTCCGTCGTCGGCATGTACCTCGAAGGCGTCAGGAATGGCAGGCGGTTCTTCAACGCGCTGCGCGCAGCGGCGTCCGAGAAGCCCGTCGTCGTCTGGAAAGGCGGCAGGACACCCGCCGGTGGTCGAGCCGTCTCGTCCCACACCGCATCGCTCGCGGGAGATTCAGCCATCTGGAACGCCGCCATCCGGCAGGCCGGTGCCGTCCCCGTGTCGAACATGCAGGAGATGGTCGATGCGGTGTCGGCGTTCTACTTCCTGCCACCGTTCACGGGAGTCCGTACAGCCATCGCGGGCGGAGGCGGCGGACGAAGCGTCCAGTCAGCCGACGTCTGCGAGGAAGCCGGGCTCGTGGTGGCTCCGTTCCCGGATTCGATCACGGCAGCGCTCCGCGAACGCGATCCCGAGTACTGGGATTGGCTCAGCAACCCGGTCGATGGTTCCATCCTCGGGGCCAGTCCGTGGAAGATGGAAGAGCTGGTCGAACTCCTCACGGAGCACCCGGAATACGACCTCGTGATCAATAACATCGACGAGCAATGGGCGCTCGACCGTCCGGAAGCCGCACAGGGCCTCCCGAAGAGCCTCGATGCTCTCCTGGCCGTCAAGGCGCGGCAGCCGAAACCGATGGCCGTGGTCGTCGGCGAGGCAGTCCAACCGCATGACTGGCAGACTGACACTCTGACCGACCTCAGGTCCCGGTGCGCCGCCGCCGGGGTCCCCACCTTCCCGAGCATCGCACGCGCCGCCCAGGCGTTGAAGCGCGTCGCGGACTACTACCGGCGCAGAGAAACACGGGAGTAGGTCGTCCCCTTGGCCACCGAACGGGAACAGGTCAACTACGAAGTCGCCGTAGCGAACCGAGTCCTCGCGGCGATGGGACTGGCGGTCGGACCACTCGCATCGCTCGGACACGCCAGCATGCGCGTGCCGTCCAACCCGGACACCTTCGTGGTAAAGGGCCGCGGGTATGCGATCGATGCGCTCGCCGCGATCACCCCCGACCAGATGGTCCTGTGTGATGCCGATGGAAATCTGCTCGACGGCCCACCCGGGTCGAGCCAGTGCTATGAGGTGAAGCTCCACTCGTCCATCTACAAGAGTCGGCCGGACGTCTCATCTATCGTCCACGTTCACCCGCGCTACACCGTCGTCATGAGCGTCCTGGGCGCGACCCTTCGGCCCATGTGTCGCGAGGGAATGGAGCTGGTCCGCTCACCGCTGCCGGTGTTTCCGCACAACATGCTGATCCTGACCGAGGAAGACGGGGTGGCCGTCGCCGCGGAACTGGATGCGGCGACCGCGCTGCTCCTCCACGGTCACGGCGCGATCACGACCGGTCGGTCGCTCGGGCAGGCCGTGATGAACATGGCGCACCTGGAAGAACAGGCGAAGATGAACTGGTATGCATACTGCGCGGCAGGCCCCGATTACCCAGCCGTGCCGGACGAAATGCTCGAAGAGAGTTTCGGGCAGCCCGCCCCCACCACGCTCCCGCACTTCGGCCACGTCTCTGCCGAAGGGACTGCCTCGGCGATCAGCGGCGCATACACCTACTACGCGAAGGTTGTCGCTCGCGATCTCACCGCGCCCGCCTGACCTCCTCCAGCGGATGCCGCGAAGTTGACGAACATGATTCGTCGTCCATATAGTCAATCCTGACTAAACGGTCCCGACTATTTCGATGCTGGACGAACGCGAACTCCTCCTCCTCGGACTCCTCAAGCGTGAGGAGATGCATGGATATCAGCTGAACCAGTTCCTCGAACATCAGCTCGGCTCGGTCGTGCCAATGAAGCGGTCCACGGCTTACTTCCTGCTGAACAAGCTCTCCAAGCGGGGGCTCGTCCATGAGGAGACGGACCGAGAGGGAAGGCGCCCGGAACGGCACGTCTACCGCCTGACCCCGGACGGGGAGACGGCATTCGCGGTGAGCCTTCGTGAGCACCTCGCTCGTCATTCAGCTGCCCACTACCCGGACGCCGTCGGCCTGCTGTTCATGGGCTTTCTGCCGGCCAAGGAACGGGTGGACTTGCTTCGTCAACGGCTGGAGGAGATGGAGGAGCAGACGATTTCGGCGGAGGAGCAGGTGCGAGCTCACGCGACCACCCGCGTTCGCTTCGCCATGAGCTATCGCGCTTCCGTGCTGCGCGCCGAACGGGATTGGTTGAGATCGACGATCGATGAACTATCGGCTGCCCCCGAGCCAGAGGACACGGTTCTATCAGGAGGGTCGAGCGCATGATGCATCCGCCTCGTGGCGAGGATGGCCAGGCGATTCAGGAGAAGCGATCGTTCGCGCAACGGGTCGGTGGCTCCGCCCGATCGCTGCGACACCGAGACTTCCGGATCCTCTGGTTCGGCACCCTCGGCAATTCGGCGATCATGTGGATGGACATCGTCGTCCGCAGTTGGCTCGTCTGGGAGCTGACCGGAAGCTACATCGCCATCGCAACCATCAACATGGTCCGCATGCTGCCGAGCATGTTCATGGCGGTCCCCGCCGGCGTACTCGTCGACCGGGTCGACCGTCGGAAAGTGCTGATAGTGGCTCAATCCGGGATTTTCGTCCTCTACGGGATACTTTCGATCCTGGCTGTTACCGAAACGCTGGCGCTCTGGAACATGTACGTCATCTTCGGGTTCATGGGTGTGACGAGCGCGCTGACTCAACCGGCCCGGCAGTCCATCATCCCGATGGTCGTGCCCCGCGACGAGATCACCAACGCGGTGGCAATCCAGCAGGCTGGGTTCAACGCCACCCGAATCTTCGGGATGGCCGGGGCCGGCTTCGTGTTGAACAGTCTTGGGTCCGGATTCATGTTCGCATTGCTATCCGGGACAGCTGGGTTCGTCGTCCTGACCTCTGTTCTTCTCCGACTGCCAGAGATGAGCGCCGCACCATCGGGGTCTCCCTTCAGGGCCGCCGCTGAGGGCCTGGCGTACATTGGCAGGACAAACGTTCTGCGAGTGCTGTTGTTGATCACGTTCCTGGTCATGCTGTTTGGACTCCCATTCTCGAGCCTCCTGCCCGGACTCGTCGACGACGTATTCGGAGCGGGTCCAAGAACGTTCGGCACCTTGATGTCCATCACGGGAGTGGGATCGTTGATCGCGACCCTAGTGATCGCTTCGACCAACTTCCGACGCCCCGGCATCGTCGTCCTGACAGGAACGCTCCTGTTTGCCGTGACCCTGATGGCCTTCTACTTCCTGCCAGATCTCAAGGCGACCCCGGGCCTCATTACGGCCGGCGTCCTTCTGGGGATCGGCGGGTTCGCGAGCGGGATCCACATGGCCACCAGCAACGCCATGATGCTCACCCAGTCCGATCCGGCGTACCACGGTCGGGTGATGAGCATGAACATGCTGAACCACGGCTTCATGCCCCTCGGCGCGTACCCGGCGGCATGGATAGCCGGATCTGTCGGAGCGGCCTCGGCCATCTCGCTGATGGGCGTCATCCTCTTCGGCGCCGCGATCCTCGCCACGCTCACCCATCCCAGTCTCCTTCGCCTGAGGGTCGAACCGATCGCCGCCCCTGCGATGGGCCACGGTGGTGGCGGTGGTGGACCGATGCGCGCTCCTGCTGGCGGAAGCGGCGAACCCGAATCGACCAGCCACTCCAAACACGATGAGAAGGACAACTAGTACATGACAGACGTGGCCAAAACGAACGAGACCGTTCAGGAGGTCGCTCCGGGCGTCTTCCAGCTCAAGATTCCGATGCCGGGGAATCGCCTCGGGTTCACACTTCCATACGTGGTCACCGGCCGCGATGGCCGGTTCATGATCGATACCGGGCTACAGTCGAAGGAGGGCGTCGATGCCATCAACGACCAGCTCGTCGGCCAGCTCGGCATCAAGCCCGACTCGATCGACCTGATCCTGCTGACGCACAACCACCCGGACCACACCGGTTTGGTGCAGGAGGTGCAGAAGCTGACCGGGGCGCGGACGGCCATGCATCGCATCGACTGGGAATCCAACCCCTTCCGAGATCGGTCCTCTCGGGGCTCGGAGAGCAGCCCGAACGGATCAGACCACGCTGTTGATCCAGGGCACGGGGACCGAACGAACGCGGACGATCACGGCGGCCGCGACCGTCGGGCCGAGGGAATGGCGATGATGCGGGACTGGTATGTCCGGCACGGTGTCCCGGCCGAAGAGCTGGAAGGCGACATGATGCGCCGTCGCCGAGATCGAGACGAACGCAACGATGCCACCGAGGCCGCGCACGGATCCAATGGCGGGCACGCGGGAGCCGAGTCCCATCATCACGGCGCCCGATCAGGCAACGGCGCTCACGGCGGTGAAGCCCATGGGGAACGGCCCGACGCCGAGCGGTCTGGCGGTTGGAATCCGCACGGTTCCCTCTTCGAGCCTGACGTCCTGCTCGATGGCGGCGAGACGTTCTCGACCGGGGACGCGACCCTGCAGACGGTCTGGACCCCTGGACACACGCCCGGCCATGTCTGCTTCTATGACCGTGAAAACCGCATGATCTTCACGGGCGACCACATCCTGCCTGTTATCACATCGAACGTGAGCACACGGATGGCAACCGAGGACGACCCTCTTGGGGACTACCTCGACTCGATCGACAAACTCCGCGAATTGGATGTCGGATTGGTTCTA
>CAZIBZ010000006.1:0-5433 GCA_964537445.1 uncultured Dehalococcoidia bacterium
GGTGTTTCATCCCTGTGGGCGCGATACCAGGCCCACACTTCCGGATCGTGAGGATTCGCAAGCGCCTTGGATACCATGTCACGGCCGCCATCGAGGTTGGGTTCCGTTAGCTCAATGACCCGTTGATGGCCTGTTCGTACAGGAGCCCCGCTTTCAGGGTCGGCTCTAAGCGAAGCGCCCGGATGTAGGCCACGATGTACGCAGCCTTCTCACCAAGTGGTGGGAGCAGCCGCCGCGGCCGGACCGTCGGTCGTTCCGGCCGCATGATCTCTTTGGCTGACGCGCCCTGCGACTTGGCGCGAAGCTTCGCCTGACCCATGATTTCAGCCTACTCGCCCCGTCGATCCGACGGCCCGAGTGTCACGCGGGTGCGCGACCGTCATCACGATGCTAGATCGAGGCTGATTGTGCGAGGCCGACCAGAGTCGACCTCCACCACGAACACGCAATCTCGGTGGCGTTGGTCGCGGCTTAGACTTTGCCTCCGACAACCTCTAGTCAGACTCATCCGAGACTCCTTTCCCCCTTGATCGACTATCGAAATGCTCCGCGACGGAGGTAGAGGTCAAGTGAACGAGGTGATACGGCTTGTGCTTTTTGCTGTAGATGAGATAGTGTCTCAGCAGCGATGACTAGCCAGTCTGAACTCCTCGACGAAGCCGAACGCAGCTTCCGGCGATCGACTGTCTCTCGAAAGGCGATCATGCGGGCCGTGTCCGAATGGGGCGGTCACTTCTCCGCCGAGGATCTGTGTCGCGCGGTCCCCGAAGCCAGCCGCGCGACGGTGTATCGAACACTTCAGCACCTCCAAGAAATCGGGGTGATCTGCCGAGTACCAGTGGAGGGCGAAGGCCTCCGATATCGCTTCGGGACGGTCCGACATCACCACCACCTGGTGTGCGTCGGGTGTGGAGAGGTCCAGGACATCGCGGGCTGCGGCATCGACGATTTCGTAGGCAAGATTGTGGACCAATTCCAATACGAGTTGGTCGATCACCGGATGGAGGTCTACGGCCGGTGCCGTGAGTGCCGGTGCGTTGACGTCATCTCGGCTACGTAACGCCCTGTAGTAATTCCATCAACCGAGGTCCGCAGGCGACGGTGGGGTTTAATGAGACAACGTATCGATAGTGGAACCGTAACGAAACGGATCATCCGCACGGTCGTGATCGCCAGCTTCGGCCTCGTGGCCCTTGGGTTTGCATGCGCCCCTGGTTCCCAGGCGGAGCCGGGCCAAGCAGGCGATGAACGGATCAAGGATGAACGGATCAAGATCGTCGCGACTACCAACATCATCGCCGACTGGGTCCGTCAGGTCGGGCGGGAACACGTCGACGTCTTCTCACTCCTTCCCGCGGGCGCCGATCCCCACACCTTTGTCGCTGGTCCGAAGGACGTCACCCGCGTGTCGGACGCCGACGTCGTATTCGCCATCGGCCTCGAGCTCGAACCCGATCGGATGATGGACCTCGTCGACGCCGCCCTCACCGATCCCGACCGGTTAGTCAAGATCGGGCCCGCCGTGACGCCGCTTCCGTTCGACGAGATAAATGGCAGTCACGAGGAAGGGCTGGCCGAACGACTCATGGAGCTGGTTCACGAGTTGGAGGAGGGCCGCTTCAGCGCCGCTGAGGCTTTCACCGAGATGGAGGAGGTCCTGGGCAACGACGACCACACGGGTGAGCACGAGGAAGCAGATAGCGAGGAAGCAGAGGAACTCGCGGCCGGTGTTCTCGAGCTGATCCTGGCGTTCGAGGACGGCACCGTCGGCGCCGGCGAAACTCTCAAGGCGATCGAAGAGATGGCTGGCGGGCGTGGTGCCGAGCACGAAGAAGGCGAAGCCGACGACGACGCCCACGGTCATGGTGAACTGGACCCCCACGTGTGGTTCGACCCGCTCCGCGTAAAGATCGCCGTCGACACTATCGCCGAGCAACTGGCGCTCATCGACGCGCGCAACGCGCCGGTCTACGAGGCAAACCTGGCTGCCTATCAGGCCGAGCTGAACGAGCTTCACGCGTGGGTCGGCGAACAGGTCGCGCTCATCCCAGCGGAACGCCGTGTCCTTGTCACGTCTCACGACAGCTTCCAATACTTCGCTCGCCTCTACGGCTTCCGACTCGTCGGCGTCGTTCTGTCAGGCGGCAGCACCGAGGAGGAGCTCTCCGCCCAGGCGCTGGGCGAACTGGTCGAAGCGGTGCGCGACAACGCCGTTCCAGCCGTGTTCGCGGAGACGACCATTCGGGACCGCGTCGTCCGGAGCATTGCGGACGAGGCCGGCGTCAATGTCGTCCAGACCCTATACACCGGCTCGCTGGGGCCGGCGAACTCGGGTGCTGATACCTATCTCGCGATGATGCGGGCGGACGTCCTGGCCATCGTGGAGGCACTCCGCTGATTCCAAGCCTTACGCAGGAGACCTTGGCGATCTCTGCCTCGGACGTGACCGTAGCGTTCGACGGGCCGCCCGTCGTCGATCGAGTATCGGTGTCGGTTCCGCACGGGACCCTCGTCGGCGTCGTCGGTCCCAACGGCGCCGGAAAGTCGACTCTCTTCAATGCCCTGCTGGGGCTGGTGCCGCTACGCGAGGGCGAGGTCCTGATCCATGGCCGGCCTCTCGACCAGGTTCGCGGGCTCATCGCGTATGTGCCGCAACGCGAGCACGTGAACTGGCGCTTCCCGCTGACTGCTCGCCAGGTCGTGATGCTTGGGCGGCAGCCGCACATCGGATGGCTGCGGCGCCCGGGACGCGCGGACCGCCAGGCCGTCGAAGATGCCCTTGTCCGAGTCGGCCTGTGGGACGCGCGTGACCGGCTGACATCCCAGCTTTCTGGGGGCCAGCGGCAGCGCGCATTCATAGCGCGTGCCCTCGCCCAAGAAGCCCACACCATGCTTCTCGATGAGGCATTCAGTGGGGTGGACGTCGCATCGCAGGAGACCCTCGTCGCAGTGCTCCGCGAACTGCGCGACGAGGGCAAGACGATCCTCATCGCGACTCACGACCTGACTCGGCTTGCAGAACGGTTCGACACGGTGTTGTGCCTCAACCGGCATGTCTGCGCCTATGGGCCTCCTGAGATCGCGTTCACGCCGGCGGTCCTCGAAGAGATGTACGGTGCCCACGGCGCGGGCTTCGCGTACAGGGATTAACTGCGATGCTCGATCTGATCCTAGAGCCGCTCCAATACGGGTTCATGGTGCGCGCCTTCGCAGTTTCCATGATCGTCGGCGCCATCTGCGCCGTCGTCGGTAGCTATGTCGTCATGCGGGGACTGGCTTTTATGGGCGACGCGGTCTCTCACGCCGTCCTACCAGGGCTGGTCGGCGCTTTCCTCATCGGGCTGAACCCTCTCTGGGGCGCGATCGCTGTTGCCATCGCCGTCGCTGTGATTATCGGCCTCGTCAGCCGTCGGACCGGGTTGAGTGAGGACACGTCGATTGGGATCTTCTTCGCCGGTCTATTCGCTTTGGGCGTGGTGATGCTCTCGACGACGCGCGGGCTCCCGTTCAACCTCGAGGACATCTTGCTGGGCCAAGTATTGGCTGTCACCGAGTTCGAGACCGGGCTCACCGCCGCGATGGCTGTGCTCGTCGCGCTAATCCTGTTCCTGTTCCACAAAGAGCTGACCTTCGCGAGTTTCGACGACGTTGGGGCGCGTGTCGTCGGGCTTCCGACCGGCGCCCTCTCCTACCTGTTGATGGCCCTCCTGGCGCTCGTCGTCGTGATCGCTCTCCAAGCGGTAGGAATCATCCTGGTCATGGCGATGCTGGTGACTCCAGCCGCGACTGCCTACCTGCTGGTTCAGCGTTTCGTGCCGATGATGTTCGTCGGCGCGGCGCTCGGCATGGTTGCCGCGGTCGTCGGCTTATACGGCTCTTATTACGTCAATGTGCCGTCCGGGGCGGCGATGGTTTTGGTGGCGACCACCGGGTTCGGGCTTACGGTTCTCCTCAGGAGACGCGTCGCCTAGCGCACAGCAGGTGACTCGCGCGGTAGCCGGACCACACGAAACCACGGCCCCATCATTCCCCCGGGCTGGTTCCGAAAAGGGGTTCCGAAGATCTCCGTTCGTAAGGAATCAACCGAAGAAGTTTGCCATTTCGTGGTTGATATTCCCCTGGTTCCGAATTTCTACCCCGTTGACGACCTGTGCCACAGCCTGGGAATCCCACACTGATCCAAAGAATCGCGACCGATTCCTATCAGCGGATCCGGCCCAAGGTCGGGTCCGTTTGGTCAAATGCGGAGCGTCGCTAGTCAGCCCATTGCGCCCAGGCGGTTTCGAGGTCGGCCTGGACGCGGGCGTATTCCTCACCCAGGCGGGTGATGTCTGCGACATTCGCATCGGCGGAGGCTTTTTCGAGATCGTCGTGCAGTTCGCTTAGGCGTTGCTCCAGAGCTGCAATGGTCTTCTCAGCGGGATGTGGTCGCGCGGCCTCTGCACGCTGGCGACGCAGTTCCCGCCTGTTGGTCGACGCCGGAGTCCTTTCCGCTGGGGCCGCCCAGGGCGCCCGGGTCCGTCGAGATGTCGTCCATTCCTCGAACCCACCAGGAAACACCGTGAGCGCGCCGTCCTCGGTGACCCACAGTTGTTCCGCCAGCTTGGACACGAGTCTCCGGTCGTGGGAGACGACCAAAAGGGTACCTTGATACTCGAGAAGGACCGCTTCGATCGCCTCTCTGCTCGCGATGTCCAGGTGCGTGGTCGGCTCGTCGAGGACCAGCAGATTGGGGGCGACGAGTAACAGTCTTGCGCTCGCGAGGCGCGCTCTTTCCCCGCCGCTCAACACACTCACGCGTTTGAAGACGTCGTCGCCCTGGAACAGGAATCTCGCGAGATAACCCCGGGAATCCTCCGGGCTCAACTGCTTCACTCCGACGAGTGCTTCCATCACGGAAGCATTCTCCGGAAGGTCACCGAGATCCTGTCTGAGGAAGCCGGCCCGGACGCCCTGTCCGAGAGAAGCAGTGCCAGCCAGAGGCGGGACGAACCCGAGCAGGTTATTGACCAGAGTGGTTTTGCCAGACCCGTTCGGCCCGATGATGCACGTCCGGGACCCTCGTCGTAGCGTGACGTCTGGGACTTCCAGGAGTTGCCGAACCGTCCCGTTGTCTTCCGTGACCGCAACACGGAGCGCGTCCGTCGTCAACACGACATCTCCCGACCGAGGGATCCGGAGCGCTCGATCCAATCGAACGGTCCGTTCCGCTTCAGGAGCGCCGGTCAGCTCCAACCGTGCCAACCTGGTCTCGCGGCCTCGTGCCTGGCGCGCGTTCTGTCCGGCGCGGTTCCTTTCGATGTAGTCCTTTTCTTTCGCCAGGAACTCCTGCTGTTTTTCGTATTCCCGCCGCTGACGCTCTTCCCGCTCCGCCTTGAGCGCCCGATACCGTGAATATGGCCCCAGGTACACCGTCAAGCGCGTCTGGGAGAT
>CAZIBZ010000007.1:0-3488 GCA_964537445.1 uncultured Dehalococcoidia bacterium
GCCTTCGCAGCTGCCGCCCTCGAAGATCCGGGAAAGTTCGAAGGGGAATCCATCGACTTGGCCGGCGATGAGCTCCGGATGCCTGACCTCGCTGCCCTGTTCGCGCGGATGCTTGGGCGATCCGTCGAATACAACCACATCCCGTCGGGCGAGCCTCGGTCCAGGTTGCCTCAACCGATGCTCGTGATGAATGACTTTTTCGAGCGCGAGGGCTACGGCGTCGACATCGCTGCGTTCAAGGCGCGTTGGGGCGTCCCGGTCACGACCATGGAAGAGTGGATCCGCACCGAACCCGGATGGCCGCTGGCTTCCGCCTAGGCGAACGCGCCTCCAGGGATCTCACCGCGCCGGACGGCACCCATCGCCGCGGGGAGCCGGTCGGCCAGGTCTCCTGCGAGCAACCCAGCGGTTGGGTCTCCAGCGCTATTTGCGGCAAGCACTCCTGCGGCGCCGTGGAGATACACGGCTGAACACGCCGCCTCAAAAGGTGACACGCCCTGCGCAAGCAGCCCGCCAATCGCGCCTGCGAGCACGTCGCCGGTTCCCGCGGAGCCAAGAGCCGGGAGCGCCCACGAACTGATCGCCACCCGCCCGTCGGGATGCGCGACCACGGTGAACGCGCCCTTCAGCACGACAGTCACACCCCACCTCGCAGCACTTTCCCGAGCGACTTCCGGGCGGTTAGCCTGGATGTCACTGATCGATGTCCCGCTCAAGCGGGCCATCTCCCCCGGGTGCGGGGTCACGATCACCGGCGAAGGTAGCCCGCTGTGCCATCCGTCGCTTTCCGCAAGGATGTTCAGGGCGTCGGCGTCGAGGACGATCGGAGTGAAATCTTCCGCGGTTGGATGCCGAAGAAGGTCTCTCAGGACCCTTCGAGCGCCCGTCCCCGAACCAAGGCCGGGGCCGAAGATCAACGCGTCCGAATCGCGGGCGATCTCAGCGATCATCGGCGTGTCCTCAAGGCCTGCGTCTTCCGGATGTCCTCGCTCGCGCAGCAGGATGTGCGTCGCTTCCGGCAACATCGTTGAGACCCTGCCGGAAACGCTGGCGGGGGTCGCAAGCGTCACCAATCCGGCCCCTACTCGGGCGGCACCCCGCCCCGCCAGCGCCGGCGCACCCACATAGTTCCGTGAGCCGCCCACGATCACCGCTCGTCCAAAACTTCCCTTATGGCCCCCGTTCGTCCGTTGGGGCAGCGCAGTTCTCACCCCCGAGGCCTCGATCAATTGGATGCCGTCGAAGCTCATCTCTTCCGGGAGTCCGATCTCGGCCAGTTGCAGCCGGCCCACGATCGGTGCAACGTCTGGCTGAAAGAGTCCGATCTTCGGTCTGCCGAGAACGACGGTCACGTCGGCAGGTGCCGTGATCGGATCAATGTCTCCCGTGTCTGCGTCGACCCCTGTCGGCACATCGACCGAAATAACTCTCGCCTTGCTCCGTTTGACCCGCCCGAGAGTGGCCGCTATCGGTCCGTCGATGGCCCGCCCGCGACCCGTCCCGAGAAGCGCATCGATGATCAGGTCCGTTGTGTCCAGTGTTTCGGGGAGCAGGACGTCGTTCGACCCCAGGACATCGCAACCGAACGCGCGAGCCGAAACTGCCGGGAGATCCGGCTCTCGCCGCTCGACCGGTACGAAAGCGGTGACGACGGCTCCCCACCGAGCCAGGTGGCGTGCCGTGATCAGACCGTCGCCACCATTGTTACCGGGTCCCACGAGGACAACGACCCGCCGACCCGCCGCGCCGCCCAGCTCTTCACGCACGGCGCCTGCTACGGCGAGGCCCGCCCGTTCCATCAACTCGGAAATCGGGACGCCAGCGTCCACGGCCCGCTGCTCGAGCTGGCGCATCTCTTCGACGGTGACGACGTTCATCCCAGGACTCCTGGGGTCACCCTACGGGTTGTCGGCTTCTCCGACCACGACTGAGATTGCGTACTCCAGCGAGTGTGTTTGACTGACCGCCACATCCTTGAGTCCGATGCGTTCCGCCACCACCTGGGCTCGACCATGCAGGTGAACCTCCGGTTTACCCCCGCGCCGCGGCAGGATCTCGATGTCCTTCCATCCGACGCCGCGGACTCCGGTGCCCAGCAATTTCATCACGGCTTCTTTGCTCGCGAACCGTGCGGCCAACTCTGGGTCGCGGCCTCGCGATGTCCGGATTTCGTTGTCCGTGTAGATCCGGTGCATGAAGCGCTCCCCGAACCGTTCCCGTGCCTCACGGATCCTCCACACCTCGACCATGTCCACGCCTGTCGTATGCATAGGTACGGGCAACACTCCATGCTTGCAAGATTCGTGCGCCCGAACTGCGGTGCGGGTCGCATTTCAACGGATCCCGACGATTATAGGAGCGCCTCTCAGCGCGATACGATAAGCGTTGATCAACCCGTGAGCGGGCCCGCAACCGTGAAGGAGGCCAGTGACCGCGCAACTAATCGATGGGCGACGCATCGCCACCGAGGTTCGTCGGGAGATCGCTCTTGAGGTTGCTTCCCTGAAGTCCTCGGGCGTCACTCCTGGCCTGGCGGTTTTGCTCGTTGGCAGCGATCCTGCGTCCGAAATCTACGTTCGCAACAAGGAACGTGCCTCCGGAGAGGTGGGCATCCTGACCGAAGTGCACCGGTTGAGTCCCGACGTCTCTCAAGCCGAGCTGCTATCTCGGGTCGGAGCCATGAACATGGACGAGCGCATCCACGGGATCCTCGTGCAGCTCCCGCTACCGGCTCACATCGACGAGGCAACGGTCATCGAGGCGGTCTCCCCGACCAAGGACGTTGACGGGTTCCACCCGACGAACCTCGGCCGGCTCACCATCGGTGACCCTCGATTCATACCCGCCACGCCGTATGCCGTCCTCGAAATGCTCGACCGGCACGGAGTCGACATGGGCGGCAAGCACGCGGTCATCGTCGGACGGAGCAACATCGTCGGAAAACCGATGGCCCTCGCCTGGATGCACCGTGATCGCGAACGGAACCCCACGGTCACCGTGTGCCATTCCTTCGACCCAGACGTCGGTGTGTACACGTCGCAAGCAGACGTACTCGTCGTCGCGATCGGTTCACCTGGGGCGATCACGCGCGACGACGTCAAACCGGGAGCGGTGATCATCGACGTTGGCATCAACCGCGTCGACGCGCCGGATGATCCACGTGGATACCGGGTCGTCGGAGACGTGGACTTTGATGCCGTCGCCAATGTGGTGTCTGCCATCACGCCCGTACCCGGTGGGGTCGGGCCGATGACGGTCGCGATGTTGCTAAAGAACGTGACTCAGTCGGCACGCGCCTCGTACGAACGGAACGGCCACGGACGGTAGGCAGGGCGGCCACCGCCATTCATTGACGCTCGATCCGCCCAGCCATACGATGGGTCGGTGCCCTGTCTGGGCTATGTTTGCTTCGTGATCAAACAGGACTTGGAGTAGGAAGGCGATAGCGGATGCGACGGTTGGCAATTCTTGTTGGAGTATTGGTTCTG
>CAZIBZ010000008.1:0-2960 GCA_964537445.1 uncultured Dehalococcoidia bacterium
GACTCGAAGTCTTCCGAATCCAACGGAACGGCGGTGCTCTCGATCCGCCGCGACCAATTCGATCGCCTTGGTGCATGGGCAGACCCGCAGACGCTGTCCGTTGGGTTCACCGGCCTTCTTGCACGTCAGGTCCGCGACCTCTCGAAGGAAGTTGGCCTCACACCGCAGAACTTCGTTCTGGAGGCCGTGAACGCCTTCATCCAAGCTGGCGAAATGACCGCGGGTGGAGGCCACAGCCACGGCGGCCCACCGCCGACCCCGCCACAGGGTCAGCGGATCGAGTTCGAAGGGCCGTAGTCTCCGGCTCTCCTGCCCTCGCCGTCGATATAGTTACCGAACAAGGCGGTCGCGTATTCGAATTGCGGCTGTCAAGGGGTAGATCCAATGACCACGGAAACCTACGACGTCGTGGGAAAACCAACACGAAGGCCCGATGGGCCCGAAAAGGTCACGGGTTCCGGGACGTACTCCCCTGATCTGAAGCTCGACGGGATGCTTTGGGGGCGCTCACTCCGCAGCCCGTATCCGCACGCGCGCATCGTCCGCATCGACACCTCGCGGGCGAAGAACGCGCCCGGCGTCCACGCGGTCCTGACCGGCGAAGATGTCCGCGGCATTCGCTATGGCCGGAGGGTTTTCGACGTCCCTGTTCTCGCGAACGACCGCGTCCGATTCATTGGCGAACGCGTCGTTGCAGTGGCAGCCGATAGCAAGGACGAGGCAGACGCAGCGCTCGCGCTTGTTGATGTCGAGTATGAAGAGATCCCGGCGGTGTTCGACGTCGATGCCGGGTTGCACCCGGGGGCCCCGATCCTCCACCCCGAATTCAACGACTACATGGGGGTTCCCAGAACGCTCGACTCCCCGACCAACGGCTTCTCCCATGACTCGTGGACGGCGGGCGACATCGATGCCGGATTCGCGGAAGCGGATGTCATCGTGGAGGGAACGTACGAAACGCCGAAGGGGCACCAGGCCTACCTGGAACCTCATTCATGCGTCGTCTCGATCGACGATGACGGTCGCGCCCAGATCTGGGCAAGCAACAAGGCCCCCTTCCTGATGCGCCAGCAACTCTCCACCGCGACCGGCGAGGATACGGGAACCTTCCGCGTAAACCACGCCTACATCGGCGGCGACTTTGGCGGCAAGGGCAGCCCGATGGAGATCCCACTCGCCTACTACCTGTCGAAGGCGTCCAGGCGCCCCGTGAAGATCGTCATGGACTACTCCGAGGAATTCCAGGCAGCGAATCCCCGCCACGGCGGCCGGATGCGCATCAAGGCCGGGGCCAAACAGGACGGGACACTGGTCGCGTGGAAAGCGGAGGTCCGTTGGAATAGCGGCGCGTACAGCGGATTCAAACCGCTCCCCACCGCCAATCTCGGAGGCGCCCAATATCTTGGGGGCGTTGCCTACCGGATCCCGAACGTCCAGATCGACTCAATCCAGGTTTATACAAACTCGATTCCCTGCGGCCACTACCGCGCCCCCGGTGCCCCGCAGTCCGTTTTCGCTGGCGAGTCCCACATGGACGCCGTCGCGCGCGCGGTGGGCATGGACCCGTTGGACTTTCGGCTGAAGAACGTCATCGGCGAAGGTGACGCAAACCCCGTCGGCCATGTTCATGAGGACGTTCACGCGCGCGAAGCCCTGGAAGCCGCCGCCCGTGATGCGGGGTACGGCGGTCCGAAGGCCCCGAACGTCGGACGCGGCATCGCAATGGCCGACCACGGCGCGCCCGGCGGAGAGACTCACGCGATGGTTACGGTCCACAACACTGGCGACGTCGCAATCGAAACCCCGCTGTTCGAGCAGGGAGCTGGGCAGTACGTGGTCCTCCAGCAAGTCGTGAGCGAAGGACTCGGCGTGCCAACAGCCCGGGTGAAGATCGAACCACGCGACACGGACAACGTCCAGTTCGACTCCGGCATCGGCGGCAGTCACACAACGCGGATCGCCACGATCGCAGCCCACGAAGGCGCGCTAGACGCGGCCAACAACCTGAAACAACTGGCCGCCGAGCTGCTGGGTTGGGCTGAAGAGCGCATCGCCCTCCGTGACGAACAGATGGTCAACGAAGGATCTGGCGAGTCGATCCAGATCGGTGATCTCGTGGGCAGAGCTGGCGCCCCAGTCGTTGGTCGCGGCCACGTCCGCGATCAAACTCGGTCTCCAATGACGTCTTTCGCGGCGCAGATCGCGGAGGTGGAGGTCGATCCCGATACCGGAGAAATCAACCTCACCAGGCTGACCACCGCGCACGACGTCGGCACGATCATCAACCCCATCGGGCACCAGGGGCAGGTCGAGGGAGGAGTCGTCCAGGCCATCGGATTCGGTTTGATGGAAGAACTGGTGGTCGATGAAGGCCGCGTCTCGAACCCATCTTTCACCGAGTTCAAGATTCCGACCGCGAACGACGTCCCGGTACTCAGCACCGTGCTGCTCGAGTCCGACAGTGGTTCGGGTCCCTATAAGATCAAGTCCGCCGGCGAGAGTTCCAATGTCCCAACCGCCGCCGCGATCGCGAACGCCGTCGAGGACGCGGTTGGCGTTCGCATCGCTGACCTCCCGGTCACCGCTGAGAAGGTCTATGACGCGCTGAAAGCGAAGAATGCGGGCTGACCCGTAGCTGTCGGGAATCCACGCCGCTCATTCGCGGATCCATGGCATCTAGAAGTGCGCTCTGTGCGGGCGGTCATAACCCCAACTAGGTGGCGGGCTTCGATGATTGGCCGACTAGGTTCGGCGTTTCAACCCTCCTAGACTCCTCAGTACGTACAGCGCCGGTTCGGCGGCACTTTCACTCACCTACGGAGGAATGACATGGATTCACCCACGACACACACCGATAGCATCTCCGAAGCAGATACTCGCGATGCCGCAACCTTCTCCGACCTTCTGGTGGCGAATCGTGCTTACGTGCAATTCACGCTCAGCGGGGGCATGCCGGACCT
>CAZIBZ010000009.1:0-4270 GCA_964537445.1 uncultured Dehalococcoidia bacterium
CCTGTGACCGCAGGCGACCTCCGCGTCGGCGGGATGTCGGTGAGTACTGACGGGCGACAGGTCAAGGCGCTCCTGGGTATCGTCCCTCAGGAAGAGTCTCTCGATCCTGACCTTTCGGTGTTCAACAACCTCGTCGTGTACGCCGGCTACTTCGGGATGTCCGGTTCCGTGGCGCGCGAGCGCGCCGTTGAGTCTCTGCGGGAGTTCCAGCTTTTGGATCGTGCCTCCAGCCAGGTCGACGAACTGTCGGGTGGCATGAAACGCCGTCTCCTGATCGCCAGGGGTCTCATCAACCGTCCACCGATCGTGCTTCTCGACGAACCAACGACGGGGCTCGATCCGCAGGCGCGCCAGGCCGTTTGGCGGAACCTTCGCGCGCTGCAACGTTCCGGAGTCACCCTCCTTCTTACGACCCACTACATGGAAGAAGCGGCGATGCTGTGCGACCGCATTGTCGTGATGCACGAGGGGACGATCGTCGACGGCGGGACCCCCGCGGACCTCATGGGCCGGCACGCGGGAGAGACGGTCGTCGAGGTCCACTCCGAGGACTCGACCGTCCTTGACGCGGCGGCACAGGCACTGGCCGCCTCGAACGCCTCGATCGAGATCACAGAGGACGTTCTCTACGCATTCGGCCTCTCTGCCGACGAAACAACCGAGGTCGAATTGGGCAGATTCCGCACGATCGTCCGCCCGGGAAACCTGGAGGATGTATTCCTCCGACTGACCGGCCGTGGACTCCAGGACTGACGGATGGCGATCACATCTGCCGCGCTGCCTCGCGTCTCGGTCCGACATGGAGCCCGCGTCTGGCGACGGAACTGGACCGTCTCCCGGCGCTTCGCGCTCGCCGAGGTCGGTCCATTGGCGTTTGAGCCCCTCCTCGTGCTCGGAGCGCTGGGCGTCGGGCTGGGCGCCTACGTGACCTTCGCGGACGACCGCGGTTCCTACCTCGCGTTCATCGCACCGGGCATCATCGGTGGCTATTCGATGTTCTCGGCTTTCTTCGAGTGCACCTACGGGTCGTACACCAGGATGGACATTCAGCGCCTCTACAACGCGATGATCGCTACCCCGCTCGGCATCGATGACGTGTTCTTGGGAGAGGTCCTCTGGGGGGCCACCCGCGCCTTCTTTAGCGGCACCGTCGTCCTGATTGTGATCACCGTGTTCGGGTTCGTTGACTCGCCGCTTGCGCTCTTCATCCCGGTATTCGCGTTCGCCGTCGGACTCCTTTTTGCCTCCGTCGGATTGCTGTTTACCGCCTTCGCGGTGTCGTATTGGACGTTCAACTACGCGATATCTCTGTTCATCCTGCCGATGTACTTCATGAGCGGAGTGTTCTTCCCGCTAGAGCGATATCCGGAACTCGTCGGGAAGCTCGCTTGGATCCTGCCCCTGACCCCGTACGTGGCTGCGATCCGAGAGATCGTCGCCGGCGAACTCACGCTGACGAGCTTGTGGGCTGTCCTCTATCTGATCGCGCTAACCACGATCGTCTACACGGTCGCGTTGAACAGGATGCGACATCGGCTGATCCGCTAGCGATCGGCGGTGCAGTCTCCTACCCCGAGTTGTCCTGCAACTTGAGGGACGCGGAGTTCACGCAGTAACGGAGCCCGCTGGGTTTCGGTCCATCCGGGAACACGTGCCCAAGGTGCGCACCGCAGCCGGCGCATGCGATCTCCACCCTGACCATTCCCATCTCCGTGTCCTCGATCATGTTGATCTTGGCTTTGTCCAGCGGCTCCCAGAAGCTGGGCCAACCGGTCCCCGAGTCGTACTTGGTACCCGACTCGAATAGCGGCTCATCGCAGCAGATGCACAGATATGCACCCTGATCCTTGGAGTTCCAGTAAGCCCCGCTGAACGGCATCTCGGTTCCCTTCTCTTGGGTAACCCAGTACTGCTCGTCGGTCAGCTTTGATTTCAGGTCTTCTTTGTTCACGGAAGGCTCTCCTTCTCGATCGCATGTCAAGCGGTGAGATATGCACGGGAGAGTACTCACCAAGGAGAACAGCTGCAATCGGGCTCAAAGTCCCACCTTGTACTTCCCTTTACACCTCCCTAGCTGAGTCCTATACTGGCTGAACCTGCCACGCATCTGCGTGGTCGGTTCCCTGTATCCGTCGCCCGGCGACCGCATTTCGGACGGGAGCAAGGCTCACACAAGATGGTCACCGCGAACTCCGATGAGTCCGCGAAGGAATTCGTCCTTCGTACGGTGAAGGAGCAGGACGTTAAGTTCATCCGGCTCTGGTTCACCGACATTCTGGGTGCCCTCAAGGGCTTCTCGATCAGCCCGGCTCAACTCGAAGAGGCGCTGGAATACGGCATCGGGTTCGATGGCGCATCCATCGAGGGGTACGCGCGCGTCGGCGAGTCAGACATGGTCGCCGTCCCCGACCCCAATACCTTCGCCACGCTTCCATGGCGACCGCAGCATCCGGGCGTCGCCCGGGTCTTCGCCGACCTGTACACGCCGGACGGTGCCCCATTCGAAGGCGACCCACGCTACGTGCTGCGCCGGAACCTCGAACGCGCCGCCGAGATGGGGTTCACGTTCTACGTCGGCCCCGAGCTTGAGTACTTCTACTTCAACGGCTCCGATGACCCGACCCCGCTCGATCAGGGCGGCTACTTCGACCAGATGCCCCTCGACGTCGCATCCGACCTCCGGCGAGAGACGATCCTGACGCTAGAGGAGATGGGGATCGAGGCTGAGTACAGCCACCATGAAGTCGCGCCCGGGCAGGACGAGATCGTCCTCCGCTATTGCGACGCCCTGACCATGGCCGATAATTGCATGACCTATCGGCTGGTCGTGAAGGAGATCGCGCGGCAGCACGGCGTGTACGCGACGTTTATGCCGAAACCGCTCGCCGGTGTAAACGGCAGCGGGATGCACACGCACCAGTCGCTGTTCCGCGGAGAGGCGAACGCGTTCTACGACACTGAGTCACCCGATCGCCTGTCCGCGACCGCGCGGAACTATATCGGCGGGATCCTCCACTACGCGCCGGAGTTCACCGCGGTCACGAACCAGTGGGTGAACTCCTACAAGCGACTCGTCGCCGGGTTCGAGGCGCCGGTCCATATCTCATGGGCGCGCCGGAACCAGTCCGACCTCATTCGAGTTCCGGGCATACCGGAGAATAGGCCTGACTTCGCCCGAATCGAATACCGCGCGCCGGACCCCGCGTGCAACCCGTACCTCGCGTTCTCCGTCATGTTGGCCGCGGGGTTGGAGGGCATAGAGCAGGGCATTGAGCCACCCCCTCCCATGGAACAGGACGTGTTCGCCATGAGCGACCAAGAACGGGTCGATTCGGGAATCGGATCGCTCCCCGGAAGCCTGCAGGAGGCCATTCAACTGGTCGAAGGCAGCGAATTCGTGCGGGGAGCCCTCGGTGACCACGCGTTCGAGAGCTTCGTCGCGAACAAGCGAATCGAACACAGCGAATACCGCGCCCAGGTAACAGACTACGAGATCCGCCGCTACCTCCCGATCCTGTAGGCCACACCGATGTCCGCGATTACCTGTTCCGACAGGAGATTCTGTCGATGCTAGAAACGAAAGGGCTCTACGACCCGCGGCTCGATCACGACGCCTGCGGCGTCGGCGTTGTCGCGAACATCAAGGGAGTCAAATCTCACGACATCGTTCTCAAGGGCATGGAGGTCCTGAACAACCTCCGGCATCGAGGCGCCGCGGGATCCGACCCGGATACAGGCGACGGCGCAGGTGTATTGCTCCAGATGCCCCACGAGTTCATGCGCATCAAGGCGGGCGAAGTCGGCATACAGCTGCCTGGCGCGCTCGAGTATGGCGTGGGCGTGTTCTTCCTACCGCAGGACGCCGCGGCCAGGGCGACCGTTTCCGCCCTCATAGAGGGCGTCGTTCGCGAGGAAGGCCAGACAGTCCTCGGTTGGCGGGACGTTCCGCGCGACAACACCGCCATCGGGGCCGGGGCGCGCACCGTGGAACCCCACATCATCCATCTCTTCGTCGGTCGGTCGTCGGAGATATCGGACGCCGAGGTCTTCGAGCGGAAGCTGTACGTCATCCGCAAGATCATCGAGAAACGTGCCGCTGAACGCGGGTTCTCTCCTGGCGACGTGTATGCCCCGAGCTTCTCCTGCAACACGATCGTGTACAAGGGCCTGCTGCACGCTCCGCAGATCCCCGGCTACTACCTCGACCTGGCGGACGAAACCATGGTCTCGTCTTTCGCTCTCGTCCACTCCCGGTTCAGCACAAACACGC
>CAZIBZ010000010.1:0-8245 GCA_964537445.1 uncultured Dehalococcoidia bacterium
AGCGTTCAGGCACGGCGAGTCGGACGATCCGAGTTGCCGGCGCGGTCCCTGAGGTAGACGAAACCCCCGACGAATACCGCGGCAGCGAGCGCCGCGATCGGGTTACCCAGAAGGATGGAAGCGAGGGTGGACAAGGCGCCCACGACCCCGGAGGCGACGGCCGCCCACCGAATGGCGTTGACACTTCGAAATCGGTGCAAAATATCTATCCGCGGCCAAGGGCACGGGCCTGGATGATGCGCTGAGTTTCACCGCGCCGCCAGCGCCCGATCGCGGCTCCGAACTCCGCCCCGATGATCAGGACGAGCGCGGAGATATATGCCCAGAGGAGGAGGGCGATGACCAGGGACAACGACCCGTAAACGCGGTCGAACTGAGCGAACCGACTCAGATAGAGCAGGAACACATTCTTCGCGATCTCGAACAGGACACCCGCGAGGACGGCGCCGGAGAAGACATCCTTCCACGGGATCCGCTCGCTGGGGGCGAAACGATAGAGAAGAACCGGAAACGCGATCGAACCGACTAGCGAGCTTCCCTGAAGGAGCGTTCGTGCCCCAGAGGCCAGGAATCCGCCCAGACCAAGCGGGTCGAGATCCGCGAGGTCCTGGGCGGTCTGAAGGAGAGTGGAGCTGAGGAACGATAGCGTGAACAACCCGGCCACTCCGGCGACCATGAGGATCGAGCGGAACCGGACGATATGAAATGCGTGCGTCTCTCCGACGGCCCACGCCCGGTCCAGGACGCGGGCGACGCTCCCGAAGACCGCGCTCGCGGACCAGACGAGGCCAACGAGCGCGATAAGACCGAGGGCGCCGCGGATACGGAAGACCTCATCGATGTTCTCGCTGATCAATCCCTCCGCTCCGGGGAGGTACTGCGCCGTGACGGTGAGCAACTCCTGCTCGACTCGGGCCTGATCCAGAAATAGGCTGGCGAAGGCGATGAGCCCGAGAAGGAGCGGGAACAGGGAGAAGAGAGCGTAGTAGGCGACACTTGCCGCCATGTCGCCGATCTGGTCGTTTCCTGCGCGGCGCACCATATCGACGATGATCGCCGTAGGGGCCCAGGACTCCAGCCGGTGAACCGCGCTGAGGCCGAGGTGGTGTACGCGGTCGGCCGGTGCTCGGAACACTTCACGCGAATGATACGCGGGTAGGCGCCGGAGACAGAAGAAGCGGACATATACTGAGGCCGTTTTTTCGTGCACAGAGTGAACGAGGAGCGGCCAGATGTTCGGTTCAATCGGCAGGAGCTTCCAACTCGTCAAGGTGTGCCTGCACGTACTGGCGGTCGACAAGGAATTGATCGTGTTCCCGTTACTGTCGTTCATCGGCCTGGTGGCCGTGATGCTGAGCTTCGCGGGGATCGGAATCGGGGTCGGCTCGCTGGACCGGATCGGTGCGGCAACCGGGGTGGAATCCGTCAAAACGATCGACTACGTGGTGGGGTTCGGCTTCTACTTCGTGTCGTACTTCGTGATCATCTTCTTCAACTGCGCCCTCGTGTACGCGGCGCATTTCCGGCTTGCCGGCGGCGACCCGAACATCCGAACAGGGTTGAACGGGGCGATGAAGCACATCCCCGCGATCGCCCTGTGGGCTCTGGTGTCCGCGGTGGTCGGGCTCATCCTCAAGATCCTGTCGAACCAGTCGAGGCAACGCGGTGGGATGGGAGCGATCGTAGGGCAGATCATCGTCGGGTTGATGGGCGCGGCCTGGACGATGGTGACGTACTTCGTCGTGCCGCTCATCGTTATCGAGGGTCGCGGGTTCACGGATTCATTCCGCGGGTCCCTGTCGCTGTTCCGGCGGACCTGGGGGGAGCAGGTGGTTGGAAACTTCGGCCTGGGCCTGGCCGCGATGGTGGCTTTCCTGGTCACGGGACTGGCGCTGGCGGCGTTGTTCTTCGTGTTCTCGATGCTGGGAACGATCGGGATCGGCGTCTGGTTCCTGATAGCGATCCCGACGATCGGGATCCTAGCGCTGGTGTTTGCCGCACTGGACGGAATCTACAAGGCGGCGCTGTACGTGTTTGCGTCGACCGGCGAGGTGCCCTCTCTGTTCCCAGCCGAGGTCGTGCGTGAGGGATTCCGGGAGGACACCCGTGGCGGCTCGATCGGTGGTCCCGGAGGACGGTTCTGAAGGGCCCTCACCACACAAAGCGACGCTCTCCAGCGGAAGGAAACGCGAAGCGACCGCCAAATCTCCGGTGATCCACGTCCGAGGACTCCGTAAATCGTACGGAGCCGTGCAGGCGGTGCGAGGCATCGACCTCGACGTCGAGGCGGGCGAGGTTTTCGCGCTCCTCGGCCCGAACGGGGCTGGCAAGACGACGACGCGGAGGTGTTCGGGCACGACCCCGCATCTGGCGACCGCGAATTCAAGGAACGTATCGGCGTCGTGCTCCAGACGACAGGCGTCGAACCTTACATGAACGTCGAAGAGACGCTGAACGTGTTTCGAGGCTACTTCCGGCACCCTCGATCGACGGCAGACATCCTAGACGCGGTGGGACTCGGCGAGCACCGGCGAACGATGGTGCGGAAACTGTCGGGAGGACTCCAACGGAGGCTGGACGTCGGGATCGGGCTGGCCGGAGACCCCGAACTGCTGTTCCTCGACGAGCCGACAACCGGGTTCGATCCGGCCGCGCGCCGCGAGGCGTGGGAGATGATCCGCAACCTCCGGTCACTGAACAAGACGGTGTTCCTGACGACGCACTACATGGACGAGGCAGAGACGCTCGCTGACCGAGTCGCGATCGTCGTGGACGGTTCGATCGTGCGGACGGGTGCTCCGTCCGAGCTGACCGGGGCCGCTTCGATGACGACGATCCGTTTCCGTCTGGAACCCGGGGTGCTGCCTCCCGGCGAAGCCATTCCCGGACTGGAGCAACAGGGCGACCGATTCACGGCCGAGGTGGACCTTCCGACGGAAGCGCTGTTCGAACTGACGCGGTGGGCGACGGAGCAAGGAATCGAGCTGCGGGACCTGTCGGTCTCCAGATCGTCTCTGGAAGACGTGTACCTGGACCTCGTGTCGCGGGACGACACACGATGAACCCGTTCGTCCTAGCACTGAGACAAGTTCGCTACGAGAATCGCGCGTTCTGGCGCAATCCGGCCGCCGCATTCTTCACCGTGGTATTCCCGCTCATGTTCCTGGTGATATTCAACGTGCTGTTCGGGAACGAAGAGTTCGAAATCGAAGGGGGGACAACCACGACGTCGACGTTCTACGTTCCGGCGATCGTGGCATTCTCGGTGATCGGTGCGTGCTTCACGAATCTCGCCATGGGGGTTTCGATGGCGAGGGACCATGGCATGCTGAAACGCGCCCGGAGCACCCCGCTCCCCACCTGGGGGTACCTGGGTGGGCGTATCTTGCACGCCATCCTCGTGGCCTTCCTGTTGGTGGCGGTCGTCTCGGTGATGGGTGTCTCCCTGTACGGGGTCGACATTCCCACAAACACGCTGCCCGCGTTCCTGATCGCGGTGGCGGTTGGCTCGGCGACATTCAGCGTACTCGGGCTCGCACTCACAGCGATCATCCCCAACGCTGACGCGTCCCCGGCCATCGTGAACGGCGTGGTCCTTCCGCTCCTTTTCATATCGGACGTGTTCATCCCGATGGAGGACGCACCCGCGTGGATCACAACCGTCGCGGACGTGTTCCCAGTGCGGCATTTTGCGCTCGCGCTCCGGACGACGTTCAGCCCGTTCGAAACGGGTGTCGGCTTCGAGTGGGGGCACATCAGGGTCATGGCCGCCTGGGGGGCCGGAGGACTCGCGATCGCTGTTCGATTCTTCCGCTGGGAGCCTCGGAGGTAGGAATCTCTCCTGGGCCGCAGGCGGTGGACGCTAGCGCGCCTACTTCGCGCGCAGCTCCGTGAGGACCTTTTCAGCGGTGATCGGAACGCTGTCGATGCGGGTGCCGATCGCGTCAGCGACGGCATTCGCGATGGCCGCAGCGACCATGATGTTGGTGTGCTCGCCGATGCCCCGTACGGCGTAGGGGCCGTGCCCACCGTCGCTCTCTAGGACGATGGTCTTGAGCGGCGGGATATCACGCTCGGTCGGGACCTTGAAGTCGGCCAACGAGGCGTTGCTGACGCGGCCCGACTCGTCGACGATCAACTCGGACATGAGGGACTCGCCAATCCCGTAGATGATTCCTCCCTCGATCTGACCATGGAAGCCGACCGGGTTGAGCATCCTGCCGGTCTCGTGGGCGGCGGTGTAATTGGTGAGATCGACGACGCCGGTGTCAGGGTCGACTGCGACCTCCGCGACGTGAACGCCAAAGCTGGTGTACGGGCTGCCGTACTGTTCCTGGACATCGCCGTTGACGGAGAGGGGTTCGTCTCCGGCCCGGCCGACGATCTCCTCGATCTTCACCCGGCCATCGGACCCGTTGACGAGGTGTCCGTCCTCCATGGTGATGGCCTCCTCCGACCAACCCATGAACTCGGCGGCGAGCCGTTGGAGCTGACCCTTCGCCTCCTTCCCGGCTTCGTAACCCGCCGCGCTCCAGACCCGGGCACCGCGACTGGCGCCAACGCCGAAATCAAAAGCGCCCTCGGCGCTGGAATAGGTGCTCACCTCGACGCGCTCAAACGGGACACCGAGTTCCTCGGCGACCGCCTGGGCGACGATGGTGAAGGTGCCCGGCCCGGGATCGAAACTCGATACGCCAGCGATGATCCGGCCGTCCGCGTGGACCTTGAGGATGACGTGGGCGTCTCCGCCGCCCTGTGATCGATGTCCGATGCCGATGCCGCGCCCAACGTTGGCGGGCTTCGGCGTGTGGTACCCGGACCCGTCCGCGGCCGCGCGGAGCGTCTCCTCGAGGCGGATGTCCTGGTAGACCTCGCCCTCGGGGACCGCGTCGCCCTCGCGGACGACGTTCTTGAGGCGCACGTCGAACGGGTCCATCCCGATGGCCTTCGCCATCTCGTCCAGATGGGACTCGCCCGCGAATATGCCCTGATACTCGCCCGGAGCCCGGGCGTAGCCGCATGGGACCGTGTTCGTGTAGACCTGAAATGCGTCCGTACGAACGTGCGGGATCGTGTACGGGCCGGCGATCTCGCGGATACCGATGATGTAGAGAGGCGGAGTCGGCGCATGTGCGGCGTAGCCACCGGAGGCGAAATAGACCTCGGACTCCCACGCGGTCAGGGACCCGTCCCGTTTGATACCGGCCTTGACCCGCAAGCTCGAGGGATGCCTCGGCTCGGCGGCCATGAGCTCTTCGGTGTAGTCCATGGCGAACTTCACCGGCTGGCCTATCCGCTTCGCGATCGCGTACGACACTGGAAGCTCGGCTGCGATGATCTTTCCGCCGAACGAGCCGCCGACGAAGGTCGGGTTGATGACGATGTCCGCCGGCTCAAGGCCCGTCAACCGGGCGAGCTCCTGGCGATTGCGGAGGGGGCTCTGGCTGGCGACCCAGACCTGGACCTTGCCGTCGTGGTCGATATCGAGGAGTGACGTGTGCGGTTCCAAGTAGGTCTGGTGCGCCCACTGCGTGTAGTACGTGCGCTCCAGGACGACGTCGGCATCGGCGAAGCCCTGCTGGACATCACCCTTCTCGCGGACGAACTGGGCGTATGCGTTTGGCCGTGAGGCGTCCGGTCGGGGTGTGACTCCCACATAGGAGTCGTAGTCCGGGTGGAGAGCTGGCGCGCCTGGCGCGACGGCTTCCGCAGCCGAAACGACGGCTGGCAGTTCCTCGTACTCGATCTCGATGAGGGCCGCGGCCTGTTCCGCCGCGTCCTCGTCATCGGCCGCGATGGCCGCGACACGGTCCCCGATGAATCGGACCGTGTCCCATGCGATCGCAGGTTCGTCCTTGAACGTGCCTCCAGTGAGGATGCCCTTCAGGTCCTGGCCCGTAAGGACAGCGTGAACCCCGGGAAAACTCTTCGCCGCGGAGGTATCGATATTGAGGATGCGGGCGTGAGCGAAGGGGCTGCGGAGAAATCTGAGCCAGACCATTCCGGGGAGGGATGCGTCGAGGCCGTACTTACCGCTGCCGGTGGTCTTTTCAGGACCCTCTGAGCTGCGAGTGGGTCGGCCGACGACGTTCAAGTCAGATCGGGGAGTTGGTGACGTTGTCATGGGGTTCCTCGGTGTTCAGTTTTGCGAATGAGGCTGCATGATATCGGACGGAGGCAGACCACCCGAGGAGGAATGTAGATGGAGCGCCACGCCCGCCGATCCGAGAGCAGATCTCCGTGGGCCGCAAGGCTCGCGGTCGTAGTCGCTGTCGCCGTGATCGGAGCGGGTTGTGGCGAGACGGTCGGCGAGGCGACCCCCGCGCCCGCGGTCGACGAGGAGTACCGATCGCTCGTTGCGCGGTACCTGGCAGGCCCTCTGGACGGAGATGCGAGGGTGCGGCTTCGGGACCTTCCTCGCGATGCGGACATCCCGTTTCCAGAGGAGGCGATCCTGATAGGGAGCGTGGAGCAGGTTTTGGAGAGCGGTGGAACCGTCGTCACGGCGCTGGTGGAGGTGCCGGCGATCGGACCCGAGGACGCCCCGGCAGCGTTCATCGAGGCGTTCGAGGCGGCAGGCTGGGAGGCGCGTGACATCCCGGTACTGCCCGGCTCGTTCGCGGAGGAGATACGGACAGCGGGTGGCTCGTATACGGCTCTGTGTCTCGGTGAGGACCGCCTCGCGACGGTTCTCACGTTGGCGACCGGGTCCAGGGACCGGGACGACGAGGCGGTCACGGCACGGATCACGATTGGACCGAACGCTATACCGACCGACCTGTGCGGGAGGCCGACGTTCTTTGGAAGCACGTCGGGGCCCATCCTGGCTCGGTTCGGACAGCCGGACCCGTTTCCGATCCTGACCGCGCCGGTCGACGGACTCGCGGACGGGCCGATGGTTGTGGCGTCAGGATTGGCGAGCGCGTCCCGTTCTCACACGGTGACCCGGACCGAAGCGTCGAACGCGAAGCTGCAGGCACACTACGGGGCGCAGTTGCGGGAAGCCCTCTGGGTGGAGGTCGAGTCGGGCGCCTACCGCGGCGCGACGTGGAGCCTGTGGAGGTTCCAGGACCGCCTCGGGCGGGAGTGGACGGCGGTGTTATCGATCCTTGAGCAGGAGGCGCACATGGGGGTCGACCGAATGTTGCCGGAGCTGCGTGTCCGAGTCGTCACGATCGAGGCAATCCCGATGGGCCACAGCATGCCGCAGTAGCAGCAGCAGTCGACAGGGGCGAACCCGCTAGCCGGCGCGGATGAGGCCGGATCGGCGGAGGCCGACCATGCCAGCGAGGGTGGTGGCGAAGAGGGCGACCATGCCGTGAGGACCCAGCCGGAGACTCCGGGGACCACCTGTGGTGGCGTAACGCTCTGGGGGCCGAGGTCGAGAAATCCGAGGCAGCCCAGCCCAGTGAACGAGGTCGATGGGGAGCCGGAGCCGTCCATGATCGTTGACCGATTTTGGCTTCCAATGCGTCGATGATTTTCTTTTGCTGATCTTGATCTAATGGCATGCCCTATTTTACCACCGTGCGGGGTGAGGGAGAACACCACGAATACGGTCGGCTTCTCTTTACAGACCAGCAATGTATTGCTTTGGCTGATGAGATGACGGAAGGAGTCCGGGGGTAGGCTCAGGGTATGGAGTGGGGTCGCGCGCATCCACGGGTGGCGTCAGTGGTACTGGGGGCGGTGCTCGCGGTTCTCGGCGGGTTGATGTTCTTCAGCGCGAGCGTGATCGGGTGGTTCGTTGGCCCTGTGCTGATCGGGCTGGGGTACGGGATCGCCCTGGCGGCTCCGGGGAATCCGCGGATGATCTTCGTGGGCATCGCTCCGGCGGTCGTGTTGAGCGCGATATTCACTTTTCGGGTCGACTTCAGTCCCTTCTTGATCGTGCCGATCTTCGAATTGTTCGCCGGGTTGGCGTTCGGAATCGCCTACATGCGGAAGCGGGCCGAGGTCAGTCTCCCGGGGTAACCCTCGCGTTCGGTGGATCGAGGCCGGAGTCTCCGCACGGGCAGTAGCCCTTCGGCAGCCCCTCGAAGACGTCGCATCGCTCTCTGCCCGGGTGGCCGTCGTGGTGACAGTTTGGGCAGAGCGGTGGCTGCTCGACCTTCTTTCGGAAGTGTCCGTAGGGGTCTCGAGTGTTGCGGTACATGTGTGCGTACCATCGTCGCGGTTGGGTGGCTCTCAGCGAACCGGCTCTTGGCACACTGACCCGAGCAAGAGGGGGACGCCAGTGTCAAAC
>CAZIBZ010000011.1:0-2517 GCA_964537445.1 uncultured Dehalococcoidia bacterium
GCACTGTACTTCCATCTCTTCGAATCGCGACTCTTGAGCGATCAGCCGGGTGACACCGACCTCTCCCAGTGGGTCCGAGACAGCATCGGTGACACTGAACTCGCTCGGGAGATCGACCGGCTGAACCCCTATGACTACACCCAGGAGGGACTCCGATCCTCTCTGACGAGATTGATCGAAAACCGGCTCGCGTAAGTCTCGCGGACTACGAACCGCTCATCGGTGGCGCTGCCATCGAGGAACTTCGCACGCTTGCGGAGCGTGTCGGGCCAAGGATCATCCAAAACGTCAATTCCACGTACTCGGGAGGAGGCGTCGCGGAGATCCTGACCCGTATCGTCCCTCTTCTGAACCAACTGGGGGGTGGACACCCGATGGAGCGTGATCTCTGGTGACGAGGACTTCTTCGGGGTGACGAAGAAATTCCACAATGCTCTTCACGGAGTCGACGAGGTCGTCACCGAACGTGAGTTCCACGTCTTCCTCGAGGAGAGCGACGCCCACCTCAACCAGTTCGACGTCGAGGGCGACCTGGTGATCATCCACGATCCTCAACCCGTGGCCCTGATCCGCAAACGTCCCGGCCACGATGCGCAATGGGTCTGGCGATGTCACATCGATGTCTCGCAGCCGAGACCACGCGTATGGGATTTCCTCGGGCCTTATGTCAGCCAGTACGACGCCGCGGTGTTCTCGGCCCCTCAATTCTCGAGAGAATTGCCGATACGAGAGTTCTTCATTTCGCCTTCGATCGACCCGTTGAGCGACAAGAACCGTGAGCTATCCGAAATGTTCATCGATTCGGTGATGGACCGGCACAAGGTCCCACGTGATAAACCGATCATCACGCAGGTGTCGCGATTCGACCACCTCAAGGACCCGCTCGGGCTGATGGACGCGTTCGACGCCGTTCGAAAGAGTTTCGACTGTCGGTTGGTGCTCGCGGGAGGAACCGCGGATGACGATCCGGAGAGCGGTCTCGTTCTCGACGAGGTGACGACGCGGGCAGCCGACGACCCTGACATCCACATCCTTCTCCTCCCGCCACAGAGCGACCTGGAGATCAACGCCATCCAGCGAGCTTCGGACATCGTCGTTCAGAAATCGCTGCGTGAGGGGTTCGCACTGACGGTGAGTGAAGCGCTGTGGAAGGAAAAACCGGTGGTCGCCAGCGCGGTGGGCGGTATCCCACTACAGGTGAAGAACCGGATGACGGGCCTCCTCAGCCACGGGGTCGAAGGGACCGCGGTCGCGATCCGACAGTTGCTGGCGAATCCCGACTACGCCCGAACTCTGGGAAGAACGGACGAGAACACGTCCGTCAGAATTTCCTGATCACGCGCCACGTGCGCGACTATCTACTGCTCTTGCTGGCGTTGGAGCACGGCGGTTCGGACGTCGTCCATCTCTAGGGAGCTTCACCCGAGGGCGAACACCAAAAATAGAGCGCCCGCGTACCCGCCCACGACGACGACCGTACCGGCCTCCACCAGGGCTGACCGTTGGCCCGGGGGGACCCTCTGGCGCGCGCGGAACTGGGCAAGTACGAGGAGCATCAGGACCGTCGCCGCCGCGCCAGCCGCAATGTGGCTCTCGTCGAGGTCTCCGAAAATCGCTCCCTCGGGAGAGAAGAAGTCGACGACACCGAAGACCGCCATGTTGAAGGCGTTGGTGCCAAACATTCCTGCGAACGCGAGCGCCGGCGCGCCGATCCGCAGGGCCGTTGCGGCGGCGGTCAATTCCGGAAGTGTCGTGACCAGAGCAACGCCGAGGACACCAACGAATCCCTCCGAGATGCCCGAAAGTTCGGCGATGCTTCGCGCGCTGATCGCAACCGCGGGGCCCGAAACGAAGATGATCGCGGCCGCTCCCCAAAAGACGAGCCAACCCCACCGAAGCGTGTGATCCGTTCGAGATTCTCCTGAATCGTCGCTCTCCGAGGCGAACCTTCCCATCAGCCGAAACCCGACCAGATACCCGCCAAGCAAAACGAGGGAAGGAACGCTGATAGGTCCCACGAGTTTCGCGGACGAACCAACGATGACGATGACGGTCGCGATCGCGGTCAAGGCGATGGCGAACCAGGCGATGAACATCTCCTGTCTCGAAAGCCTGGATACCAGGTAGCGACCGGCGAATATCGAAGTGAGAATCGCCAGGTTGCTCATGTTCAGCATGTTGGCGCCCAGCACATCGCCGGCCGCAAGAGCAGGCGACCCGATCCGCACCGAGGAAATATCGGTAACGAATTCGGGAAGCGAGGTCGCTCCCGCGAGAAGGAGAGACCCCACCCACACGTGGCCCCAGCCCGATTTCTCGGCAATAACGTCGGCGCCTCGTGCGAGAGCAATCGCCGCGATCACTACGACGACGGCGGAGAACGTGAACAGGCCCGAGGCGGCCATCAGGCCCATAGAATCACCGACTCAGACCATGAGTCCACCTAAAGCGCCTTCGCATACAATGTGGTTTCAATCTGCCGGGGGAGTGGGTTCAACGTATGAAGGCAAGCGACAT
>CAZIBZ010000012.1:0-2983 GCA_964537445.1 uncultured Dehalococcoidia bacterium
TATTGATCGCGCCGATTCGTGAGGCGATCGGGTCGATCTCGTCAACGAGACTGATGACTGCCTGCTTGTGAGGAACGGTCACGTTTGCGCCCAACACCTCTGGTCCCCGCAAGCTCTGAATTCGCGCCTCTAATTCATCCGATGGAGTCGGCCATCGCTCGTAGGCGCAATCGAGCCCGAGTTCGTCGAACGCCGCCTGTTGGAAAGCAGGAGAGATCGAATGCCCGAGCGGAAACCCGATGATTCCAACGCGTCCTGTCACCGGCTCTGCCCGGCGTTACTTCCGTCCGGCGTATCAGACCGCTTGGCGCTCAGGTAATCCTCGAGGATTACTGCTGCGGCAACGGAGTCCAATCGACCTCGCATGTCGCGCGATGACGCGCCGCCCGCCTGCATTCGATGCGCTGCTTCATTCGAAGAGAGCCGCTCGTCCCACGGATCCACAGGTACTGGCAGAGCTTCGGCAAGATCTCGACGGATCCCTTCCGCCCAATGCGCCATCGGGCCGCGTTTGCCATCAAGGGAACGAGGGATACCGACGATGATGCGCTCCACCGCGTCGGCGGCCGCGATGTCTCTTATTTGTTCAACGAAACCAGTCGCGTCTGCCCCCCTGGCCGGGTTGTCAGACGGAGTTGCGATCGTATGCGTCGGGTCAGATAGCGCGACACCCGTTCGAACGGTTCCGAGGTCAAGCGCCATGATGCGAGCCATTCTGTATTCGATTGTACGTGGCCGGGTTGCTTCTTTTACGAGACGGGCGACACAAGACGGGCGAGACAAAGGAAGGCCGGCCCCGTCGGGGCCGGCCTTTTGAAACGAGATCGGAACGAACGTCGTTAGCGCTGCGAACGCGGGCCGAACGGCTCCGGCTGGAAGGGCGCATCGCGCTCCTGGAGGTAGGCGCGCATGCCACCAGTCTTCCCGGCATCCTCGAGCTTCTTCTTGTACTCCTCCCGTTGCGACGTGTGGGCAAGAGCGGACAATTCGGCATTGAGGTTCCACGCGCTGTGGAGCCCCATCATCTCGAGTCCCATCGTCGCGACGGACAAGTTGATCTTCACGGTCTCGGGGCTGACAAGCGCGATCCGCTCCCCGATGTTGAAGCACTCTTCCATCAACTCGTCGTGTGGGACCACCTTGTTCACGAGCCCGATCCGAAGGGCTTCGGCGGCGTCCAGATGGTCGCCGGTCAGACCGTACCGAAGCGCGTTCTTGTACCCCGCAAGGAGGGTCCAGATGAAGTTCGTATTCGAGATGTGCCGGACCTCGGGCTGACCGAACACTGCATTTTCGGACGCGACCGTCATATGGGGTACCAAGGCGTACCAGCTACCCCAACCGAGCGCCCAACCGTTGATCGCGGAGATGACCGGCTTGGACAGTTCCCAGATGTGCAGGAGCCGCTTGATCCCTGTTCGATCCTGGTTCCGCCATCGGTCCAGGAATTCGGCAACCGACTGCCCCTCTTCCAGGCCGAATGGCCATACGGTCTCGGGGCCATCTCCGGTCACGCCCCCGCTCATGTCGGCGCCTGCGCTGAACGCACGTCCGGCCCCGGTCAGGATGATGTATCGAATCTCCGGATCACCCTCGGCCTCATCCAGAGCGGCGTGCAGATCCGCCCGTAGGCCCTGATTGAATGAATTCATCTGCGCTGGCCGGTTCAGCGTGATGACCACGCCCTTCCGCTGCTTCTCGTAAAGGATGAACTCGTAATCAGCCACTTCTACCCCCAGGTCGCATGTTTGGGTCAGCCTAGCACCCGGAATGATGCTCGTCAGGTTCGAACTGCCGGCCGTACTTCTAAACTCTCTTGTTCCCGATCACACGCCCGTCGCTGTCGGTTACAACCGTCCCATTGGTCGAATCCACCAACACGAGCCGGTTCCCCCATGGATCGTCGATCACCGCACATTTCCCGATCTGGATGTCGAATGGCGAGACGACCACACGGGCCCCGCCGGAAAGCAATACGGCAACCGCGTCGGTGACCGAATCGACCATGAGGTTTGTTTCGGGCTCGTCCCGCTCCGTTTGCAGGACGATCTCCGACTCTCCGTTTGGCATCCGCAGGCCAACCTGGTTTTCGGTGCGCCATATGACCTCATGGCCGAGCCTGTCTCGGTAGAAGTCCAGGCCCACGTCCAGACTGGCAACGTGAAGTTGGATCGAGTCGACTTTCCTGATCAACCCGTTGTTGTCGCGATTAGCCATCAGAGTCCCTCCCCTGCCGAAACTCCCCATCGATGCCGGTCCGAAGCAATGTGTACAGTCCCGGCAAACAGATTTCGAAAACGAGGTGACCAGATGAGTCTGCCACCGATTGCCGCTACGACGGTGGGCAGTTTCCCGAGGCCGGGTTGGCTCGCGACCCGCACCACCGGTTCCGTCCAGTTTCTGCCCACGGATGACGCACTCGAAGAAGCGAAAGACGACTCCACCCTTCTGGCGATTCGTGACCAGGAAGACGCGGGGCTTGACCTGGTGACCGACGGTGAACAGCGGCGCACCAGTTTCATCAATCACATCCTTGCCGGATGGGATGGTGTCGACCTCGCGAAACTGACGCCGCGAGCTATCCGAAGAAGGGATATCGAACGCCCGGTACCGACGATCGTGGGTCCGGTGACCAGACGCGCACCCGCGGCTGTCGACGATCTGAGGTTCGCAAAGAGCCACACCGCCCTACCGGTGAAAGCGGCGGTCCCGGGACCGATGACCGTGATCGATACGACGGTCGATGAAGCGTACGGCGACGAATCCCGCCTGGCAATGGATATCGCGGAAGCCCTGAACGTAGAGCTGTTGGAATTGCAGGCGGCGGGGGCCGACTACCTCCAGATCGACGAACCCGCAATGACGCGCTACCACGAAAAAGTGAAGGAGTACGGTGCGCGCGCGCTCGACCGTTGTCTCGAGGGCATCAAAGTGCCGACCTTCGTTCACCTCTGTTACGGCTATCCCGGCACTGGGGTTCCCC
>CAZIBZ010000013.1:0-2825 GCA_964537445.1 uncultured Dehalococcoidia bacterium
GGAGGGGAAGCTGTCCAAGCCCCCGACCAACTCCGCATCAAGCACTGCTCGCTCGGCATCGTTCATGCAGAAGAATGCCGACAGGACAATACTCAACGCCTCGTCAGCGAAATCGAACGCTACCGATGTCGGGTCGTCCACACTTAACCCTTCGAAGGTATCGACGAAATCCGACGGCGTGGCCGCCGAGAATTGCGTTTCCATACAGTCCAGCGTCTCGACCGAGAACGATTCGAGGTCCGTCTCGTTGATTAAGCCGCCGGCGAGCATTCGGCCGAACGTGACCCCGCTGATGCACCGGAGGAGTTCTTCACCCTCCTCGTCGGTCACATCGAGGTCTCCGGCGACGATCTCATCGAAGCGCACCTGCCCGATGGCCGCCACGAGGCAGTTGCGTTCGAACGCTGGGATCGACGCGACGAAAGCGAGAGTGTCCTCAACCAGGTCGGCGGTGATCGGTTGAAACGAATGCGCGACGGAAACCACGGTGGGGACGGCGGTCGGAGGCACCGACGAGGCCGTTGCTTCCTCGTCTCCGCCTCCACACGCCGTAAGGATCACGATCAGCGCCACCAGCGCAACGCCGCACGTCCGCCAGCCTCGCCGTTTTGCCCAGGTCCGCTTCATCACGTCAGATCCCATCGTCTCGATCTCCCGGTTCACTGCGGATGATTGTTAGCTGAGGTCATTATCCCCTTTGCGCCAATAGCTGGATAGTACGGTCGGTTCCGATCGGCTTTCGGATGGCCTTCGTCACATCTCGGAACCCGGCTAAGCTGTCCCGCGTCGCCACCGAACCCTCACCTTTCTACCTGACCGTTGCCTTCCAACTTCGACCTCCACGTCCACACGAACCGCGGTAGCTCTGATTCCGCCCTCGACCCCTTCGATCTGGTCAACGAGGCCCGGCGCATCGGGCTCGACGGCGTCGTCATCACCGAGCACAACGGCTGGCCGGCCCACGACTTCGATGAGTTCATCCGCGGCATCGATCACGACGGACTCGTCCTCATCAGAGCCGTCGAGGTCTACACTCCGCTCGGCCATATCCTGGCCTTCGGCTACCAGGGCCCCTCGTCGCCGCTCCACGGAGGTATCGAGGCGGTCGAGCAGCTCCGCGCCGAGGTCGAGGCGGTCGGAGGCGTCATGGTCATCGCCCATCCCTTCCGGTTCCTCTTCAACCCCGCCGGGCTCTTCACGCAGAACAAGCTGTTCGAAGACCCCCGGACGGTTCCCGATACCCCAGAACAGGCAGCCGAGCACCCGGTGTTCCGGATCGTCCACGAGGTCGAGGTCGTCAACGGCGGCGGGACGCCGCGGGAGACCCGGTTTGCGCATGACGTTGTGAACGTGCTGGGGCGGAACGGCACCGGCGGCAGCGACGCCCACTCCGCAGCCGGACTCGGCAAGGGGACCACGTCCTTCGTGGGCGACATCCGCCACGAGCGTGACCTCATCGATGCGATTCGGTCCGGCGAGTTCCACGCCGTCCAGGACTTCCACGTGGGTCGCCCGGTGCCCTACGCAAAAGAACCGCCCGCCTCCTCCTGACGAGAGGGCGAGCGGCCCCAATCGGTTCCGGGTTCTAGACGGCCGCCGGCAGCGGTTTGTCCAGCTCCATCAGGTCGGCCATGCGCTCGCGGTGGTGCATCACGTCGCCCAGGTAGCTCTGCAGCGTCCGTGCTTTCTGCGTGAAGTACGGCAGTCCATATCCCATGTCCACGCCAAGGCCCGCGTGGACATGGTGTGCCCCTTCCGCGGCGCGGGGGTAGCCCTCGCTCGCGATCGCACTCGCCATCGCGATCGACTGCGCCGCATCCGGTTGCCCATTGTCGACCTTCCATAACGCCTCGAACGTCGACCAGCGGAGCGACTCTTCGATGTTGGCCATCTCAACCAGGTAGTCCTGAACGTGCTGGAGCGTTCCGATCGCCACGCCGAACGCGATCCGAGTCTGGCTACGTTCGATGCTCATCGCGAATACACGGCGACATCCGCCCAAGATGTAGGCGGACTGCGCGATCGCCCCGGCGTCCAACGCCTTTTGCACCGCCGGCCATGCTCCGCCCGCGGGACCTACGAGTGCCGATCCCGGAACGCGCACGTTTCGGAACGTGATCTCGTTCATCTTGTCGCCCAGCCAACCACTGAGCGTTCGGACGGCCAGACCGGGCGTTTCGCGGTCGACGACCACGGCCGTCAGTCCGGCTCCCCGGTCTCCCGGAGCACTCCTGCCAATGACAAGTAGTTGATCTGCGATATTCGCATCGGGGACGAACATCTTCGTCCCGTTCAGCACGTAGTCGCCGCCTTGCTCCTGGACGGACAGCCCAATCTTGTCAGGACCCCAGCCATAGTCGGACTCCGTGAACGCGAACGCCAGGATCCGCTCGCCACCCGCGACCGCCGGCAGCAGGGAATTCTTCTGATCCTCGCTCCCGCCCTCCAGTATCACCGTCGCACTGAGAATGGAGGACGACAACAATGGGCCCGGGCACAGCCCGGCGCCCAGCTCCTCCATCAGCACCCCGAGGGTCGTAAAGTCGGATCCCAGGCCCCCGTATCGTTCGGGAATCACCATGCCGGCCCAGCCCAGGCTGCTCATTTGCTGCCAGAGGTCGGGTGCGAAACCGGTCGGCGAGTCGAAGAGTTCTTTGACGCGCTCCTGCGGCAATTCCCGCGTCACGAATTCATGCGCGGTCTGTTTGACCAGGTTCTGCTCGGTTGTTAACGACAGGTCCATCGCCCGCCCCTATCGAGAGCCAACCGTCGCCGGGGTCGGTGCGGCGCGTTCGCGCGTCCGGCTGACACCCATCCGACGGGCC
>CAZIBZ010000014.1:0-2707 GCA_964537445.1 uncultured Dehalococcoidia bacterium
GGTTCAGCCTCCGCGGACTCGCGATATCGCTATGGCAACGCCAATCCCGCCGGATAGCAGCCCGAAGAGACTGGCGGTCAGGAACGGTAGGAACACCGCAGCTACGCCGAACGCGATGACGACTCCGCCTGCCGCCGGCCACTGGAGGTCACGAGCGCGGCTTTGGTTCGCCGCTGCGCTGACCGCCTGCCCCACCACATACCCGACCCCCATCCCGATGAGGATCGTTCCGTATCCGACCAGGAACGGAATGAAAGCGGCAAGGAACACCCATGCCACCCCCGCACCGAGCCCGGCACCGATGCCAGCCGCCGAAGCCTTCAGGAGCGTCGAACGCTTGACCTGGGTGACGGGGTTGAATTGAAAGGTGACGCAGTTCGGGCAGCGGATGCCGACCGGTGCCTGGACCATGCATTTCGGGCAGATCGGGTCGCCGCATCTGCCGCAGGTGAGGCGTGTTTCCTCATCCGGGTGCCGGGCGCAGACGAGGGGTTCGGCTCCCGTGGTCACGACGGCTGTTTCTGAGTGATCATCTGCTCCGCTATCCATGCGACCCAGGCGGATCGCACTCTGCCTCGGCGCAGCGGGGTCGAGTGGTACCCGCCGGGATGGACGAAGAATTCCTTGGGGCTGCTTGCTTTCATAAAGAGGATCTCAGCGCCCTCCACCGGGGACGTGTGGTCGTTCTCGCAGTGAACGAAGAGCGTGGGGCGGGGGGCCATATCGGTGATCGCGATGCTCGGACGCGAACGGTCCCATGCTCCAAACGTCGCACGCCAGTCCACGCGAAGTCTGTAACCGCGTGCCCATCCCGATATCCAGGAGAGTGCCCGAACCGGCCACCTGTCCAACCAGGGCAACGGGCCGTCCTGCGGGTAACGGGAAACGTGGTCCCCGGCCGTCGATGTTTCGTAGACGCCGGTTCTCCTGACGAACGAGGAAGATTCCTCGCCGCCGATCTGTATGTCCGAAGGGGTCGACGTGCAGACGAGGATTCTGAAGCCGGGGTCCTTCGCGCAGGCGACGATCGCGTCCCGTGCACCCGAGCTGTGGCCCAGCACCCCGACCCAGTCGGCGTTGACGGACTGGTCGCCCCTCAAGAAGACTGCCGCGGCGAGCACGTCGTCCGAGGAGTCACCGTCGTAGACGCTGGTGCCAGGGCCGTGGCCGCGTTGATCGAACCTGAGCGCCGCGATTCCTTTTCGCGCCAGTTCCCTGGCAGATTCGTCCATCGTATTCCCGCCGGACCCGAGGCCGTGGACCAGAACGATGGCGGGATGGCGCTCGCCGCTGTCGTCCGTGGGCAGGAAGAGGCGACCGGTGAGTTGCTCCGCCCCGCTCGTGAAGGACACGTCTTTCGTTCGGATCCGCATAGCCGAGGCCATAGTACCGACGGAGCCCAGCCGGGCGAATCGGAGGGCGAAGCCGGTGGGTCAGTCGGGGCGCAGGGCGAGCAGGGCTTCCCCGGCTTCGATCGGGGTTCGGGAGCCACCGAGGGGGCAATCCGCGGCCCGGCCCGGCCCGTGGTAGTCACTGCCGCCCAAAGGGAGCAGCCGGTGGCGCTCTGCCAGCGCGGCAAACCTCGCCCGCTCGTCGTCGGGGTAGAGTCCGTAGTGGACTTCCATCCCAACCAGGCCGGCATCTTTGAGCGCGGGTAGGAGCGTGTCAAGATCGGGCGATTCTCTGGGATGAGCCAGGACGGAAATGCCGCCGAACCTCCGGATGATCTCGATGGCTTCCGTCGGGGCCAGCTTTTGTCGCTCGGAATACGCTGGGCCCGAACGGCCGAGGTAACGATCGAACGCTTCGCGGATGTCCTTGACGTAACCGCGTTCGACCATCGCCTCGGCCAGGTGTGGCCGCCCAATGGCTCCATCACCAGCGATCTCTTGGACACGATCCCAGTCCAACGGGAGGTCCAGTTCGGCGAGTTTCTTGAGGATCTGCTTCGCCCGTCCGACGCGGTCCTCCCGGAATGATCCAAGGACCGACTGCAGTTTCGGGTCGGCGACGTTGACGAAATAGCCGAGGACGTGGACCTCGCCGCCCGCGATATCGGTGGAAAGCTCGATGCCGGGGATCAAGACGAGCTGAGGGTGATCCTTCGCCGCGGCCTGGGCTTCATCGATGCCATCGGTGGCGTCGTGGTCAGTGAGGGCCATGATACGCACGCCAGCGGCGGCGGCCTGGTGGACCAGTTCCGCAGGGGTGAGAAGCCCGTCCGAGACGGTGCTGTGGAGATGAAGGTCGGCGGTCACGCGGTTTCGATGCGGTCCACCCGCGCGATGTCTGTGGCGAGACTAGTCTGGTCGTCGGTGTCGATAAGGACCGAGTTGAACAGGGCAATCCCGTCGCCGACCGTCAGGCGGACCGGGATCCCGGTGAGGAAACGGCGGAGAACAGGTGCGACTTCATCGCCGATGATCGAGTCCCGGACGCCGCACATGCCGAGGTCGCTGACGAAGGCCGTGCCGTTCGGCAAGACCCGTTGATCCGCGGTCGCGACGTGGGTATGTGTCCCGACGACGGCCGAGACTTTCCCGTCCAGGTGCCACGCGAGCGCCGCCTTTTCGGACGTCGCCTCCGCATGAAAATCGACGACGATCGCGCTGGGCTTCTCCGGTAGATCGTCGACCAGAGTGGTCATCGCCTGGAATGGATCGTCTATCTGGACCGGCATGAAGGTCCGACCCTGGGCACTGACCAC
>CAZIBZ010000015.1:0-3051 GCA_964537445.1 uncultured Dehalococcoidia bacterium
AGGGCCATTTGCGGTGGGATTCTCTAGGTGAATTCTGTGCCCTCGTCGCTTCCTTCGAGCATTTCGGCGAGATGCATAAGAATGACAGGGCGAAGCTCTTGGCAGAAACCCTAGATCAAGCGATTGGACAGCATTTGGAAAACAGTCGAGAGCCGTCGCGTCGGGTGAACGAACTGGACACCCGGGGCAGTCATTTCTACCTCGCTCTGTACTGGGCGGAAGCGCTGGCCAACCAAGCGAGAGATCCAGATCTGAGCGTTCGCTTTGCCGGAGTGGCCCAGAAGCTCGCCGACGACGAGGGAAGGATCATTCAGGAACTGACCGACGCTCAGGGGCAGCCGGTTGATATCGGTGGGTATTACCTTCCCGATGATCAGATGACCGCCAGCGCCATGCGTCCCAGCGCAACTCTGAACGCGATCGTAAACGCGATCTAGAAAACGGGCGACCGGCGGTCCTTCTCCGATGGCCTCCGAGAAGACCGCCGAGAGTGGAGGGCCTACGCGGTGATCGTCGCCCTCCTCCTCACGAACAGGCCGAACACGATCATGGCGGTTCCGAGCATCGACATCGCCGCTGGTACCCACGCGCCCCTCGCCGCGTCGCCGCCATCCGGTGCACCCGGCGGCTGGACCTCAACGAAAACCCCGTACAGGGAAAGGTGGGTCACTCTCGCCGTCACGCGTCGAAGCCGCGAGAACGGGTCCACCTCGCCCGCAAGCGAGATCCAACGTTCCGCACCCTCGTCGTAGAAGCGCACGTCGAACTTCGACACGTCGCCGCTCGCCGCTCCCATTCCTCGTCCGTGATCTCGAACGTCAACTGAAGCGGGGGGGGTCGAACCGGATCTGCTTCGTGAGGTCCCGTTGGTCCGGGTCGCGGCCGGTCACACCGCTGAAGGATATTTCGACCACCCTGTCGGCGATCGCGAACGCTCCGGCGCCTGTCGTGGGCTCCATCGGCGGACCGGGCAGGTCCGTTTGCGCCTGCGATTCGACGGTCAAACGACCAACCACTGGCTCCCCGTTCGCCGTCATCGAACCCGCCGCGACTGTCACTTCGACCTTCGGAGCAGGCGTCCCACCCTCTTCGGGCGTCGAATCATCGGAGTGCGAGAACTCCTCGACCACCGTCACATCATCGAGGCGCCCACGAAACCGTCGCCTACCGAAACTCGTCCTCGACAACATCGAGCTCGACGGCAAGACGATCCTGTTCCTGTACAGCACCTCGGTCCTCAACACGGACCCTCGGATATTGAACTGACACTGCCGCGGCCAACAGTCCGGACCCCGTTGTGTGCAGTCTGCCTCGTCCTCGAAACATCTGAATATCGTCGTACCGTGAATGCGGTGGCGATGCATCCGCGAGAAGGCGATGACTGCCGAACCGACTATCCAAAACGAGACGATCGCCTGGTTGCTTGCGGGTGACCCGGCGGTGGCGTGGCAGGCCGAACGCAATCTCCTTTCGCTTGAAGGGAGATCCTGGCAGGTAACGCGGGAACGAGTCGCGACGGAGGGCTGAGGGCACGGGCTCCTTGAGTACCGGGCCGGTGACGGAACCTGGGGAGGGGGACTGTATTCCCCCAAGTGGACTTCCACCTTCTACACGCTCCGGCTCCTCACGTACCTCGGACTGCCTCCAGAGCATCCGCAAGCTGTGGCGAGTTGCGAGCTCCTGCTCGAGCGGGGCGTAACGAAAACTGGCAGCGTGCGCCTGTGGTCGGGGCAGTGGACCGACACGTGCGTGGCCGCGATGCTCCTCTCGATGGCGGCCTACTTCGGACTCGCCAGGGATGCCCGAGTCGAGAGGATGGTGACTCACCTACTCGGCGAACAGATGGAGGATGGCGGGTGGAACTGTGAGTACCGGCGCGGTGGAGCACACCATGCCTCCTTCCACACGACGATCAGCTCGCTGGAAGGCCTGGTCGCGTACCAGAACGCGACATCGATCCGGGACGATGTCGAGCAAGCATCGGCAAACGGCCGCGAGTTCTTTCTCGAGCACCGGCTCTACCGATCTTCGACCACCGGAAACGTCGTGAAGCCGTCTTTCGCACAACTCTCGTTCCCTCCACGATGGTATTTCGACGTGCTCCGCGGTCTTGAGTACTTCCGCTCGATTGGATCCCCACGAGACGAGAGACTCGCCGATGCCGTCAACGTGCTCGAACGAAAGCGACGTAAGGACGGAACTTGGCCCACGCAGAACCATCACAACGGAAAGATCGAACTCGAACCGACGGGCCATCCAAGCCGTATGAACACTCTGCGCGCGCTCCGAGTGCTCGAGTGGTGGGCGTCGGGAGCCTAACGCACGCACTGGCGTGCACTTAGGGGACGTGTTCCCCTCGGAGTCGGGAACCCTCAGACCTCAATGACGTCATAACCTACCCAGGTTGCCCCGCGCTCGACGACCTCCTGGCGCACCAGTTTGAGGTTCAGCGGGACCTCCACCGAGCTGAACAGGTGCAGACCCATGGCGCCGACCACCACAGGAGCCACGATAAGACTCAGATGGTCGACCAGCCCCTGGTTCAGCAGCGCGCCATTGAGCCCGGGTCCAGAGTCGACCAACAGCGTCTCCACGCCATGTTCTGCTTCTATTAGCTCTAAGGCACGGTCGAGGTCGACTCGGTCCTCACCCACGATGTGGTGACGATACTCCCGGCTGACCAGGTAATCGAGGTAGCGTCTGGGAGTCGTCTCGCTAACGAGGATGATTGGGTCGCCTCCGAAATCCGAGTTACGAAACGAGTGAAGCGATCCGATCAGCTCGGCGCCGGAGTCGACCATGACCCACGGGGCAAGGCCCTTGTCCACGGGACGTGCCATATCGCTGTCCGACTCGGCGCGCGTATCGCCTGACATTGCGATGCCGGAACGGGCGGTTGCTGATCCAACAAGAGTCGCTTCAGCCCTGAAAAAGCCGGCGACCCGATAGTGGATCTCCAGATCGACGCCGAATCCACTGATGGATCCGTCGACGCTGACCGCATTGTGGACGATCGTTTTCGGCCGCATTTCCACCTAGCTACCTGTTGGC
>CAZIBZ010000016.1:0-16929 GCA_964537445.1 uncultured Dehalococcoidia bacterium
GGCCCGTCTAAGCACCTCTTCGAGCAACTCTGGTTTCTGAGTGTCAACTCGATTTCCCTCTGGTTGACCTCCCTGGGGCTGCTCCGGCGGCCCGTGGCGGCGCAGCGCCTGAAAAGCTGACGTCATCAGGGGGTTCCGATCCCCAGATGTCCAGGTCGCCGCCGCGACTCTACCGTCCGATTTCGTCACACGAAGGAGTTGCTCCAAGAATCCAATCGGGTCACCAAAGTAGACAACGACGTTCCGCGAAACCGCGGCGTCGAAACTGTCGGCATCCAGGGAAATCTCAGTAACTTCCATCTTCCGGAACTCCACGTTCGTAAGGCCTCGATCGTTCGCCCTGTTCCGCGCGATCTGCAAGCTCAAATCATCGTGATCGATACCGATCACTTTGCCGGTTGGTCCAACGACCTCTGTTATCTCCAGGGCCGGATCGCCAAATCCGGTCCCCGCATCGAGCACGGTCATTCCCTCACGGATGCCCGCCGCATCGATCAACGCGGTCACGGTTGGCCGCAGAAAGGTCATATAGGGGCCTTCGTCCCATGATTCGAGCGCTCTTCGCAGCCGTTCGTCCATCTCTAGCATTAGTTCTCCATTCGCGATCTGCTTCGCTGAGTATCCTCTGCCGACCACGCCGCTTCCACCAGTGCCATCAATCCCCCTGCAACCAAGCTGTGACCACCGAGGATCACGGGGATCGGGGCGCGGATCGCGGCGCGTGTGAACTCCCTCAGAAAGTCGTCGGAAATCAACTCCCATCGGCCGAGGTCGGACAGGAATCGGTCTTCGCGAGTCGCCAATGATCGCTCATGTGCAATCAACACTCGCGTATCGATAAACGCCGTATCTCCAAGTTCGGCCAGATGCTCCATGAACGTCGTCGGCCCAACGGCTGCGAGGTGCAGGGCAACCAGTGACCTGGCTTGACCTTCCAGTCCCATTGACCTCATGCCTCGCTCCTCAGAAAAGACGCGTGCGCGGCACGCGGTTTCTCGCTCGAAGAACGACCAGGTAGCGCTCCCCATTCGTCCCGCAAAGACCGCCGTAGCCCGCGGGTCCCGAAAGACTCGAGCTGCTTCCTCTACCCGGCCAGGATCGATCTCCGATCCTGCGATCCAATCACGGAGGCGCGGGCCAATACTGGGGTGAAGTGCGGCGACCGCGATGTCGGTCGGGTCGTCGATGTCGAACTGGGTCGCCGCGGTCCGGGCCGGTTCATAGCCGGGTATTTGTTGGTTCCGCCAGAGATAAAACCCGACACCGTTGTCGTCGGCGGGCAGATCCTCGCATTCTTGAAGCGCCGTCGACGGTGTCACGCCCACCAGATCCGCAGAATAGAGGTTGTTGGCAACGACCACAGCGTGTTCCTTCTGAAGAGGGCCCGAGATCAGTCTTAGGTCCGCTGAGGTCAACAAAACTCCAGCTCCCGCTCCACACGCTAGTACTCGTATGAATCCCTCCGCGGCGCAGAGATCTCGCAGGTAGTTTCCAAAATGAAATCGCTCCGACCGTGGAGATTCGATCGTGAGAACTCCGGGCGGAATTGAGCCTTCGAACAGATCGGGCTCGGGTGTCGCCAATAGGACAGGTGCAAAGACCTCCGCCGCAACCGCGCGATCCAGCAGGTCGAGGGCCGTCGCCTTCTCCGCTTCGCTCACGAGCCGCTCCGTTTGACCGGAGCCGGCGGGGCCGACGCACACCACGAATGCGATCTTGGGACCCATGGTCGACGCCGCTTCTGCGATCGGTCTCGGGATCGTCATGGCTCGCGCGTCAACGTGACGGCAAGTGTGTGCAGTGCGCCCGAATCGTTGATCACCTTCCCCGCGGATCGCAAAGTCGCCTCAGTTGTCGTGACATCGTCGACCAGCAGCACCCTCTTTCCGGCGACTTTCGATGGAATCGTCACTTCAAAAGCGGCCGGGCAAGTGCTTTGAATCCACCGTATTTGAACTGGTGGATCAAGTGTCGCGCCGAATCCTCCATTGCCCAGAGTGAGCGAATCTCAAGCGTCGACCCGTTGGTTGTCGAATTGGTGACCGGGAGTTCGTTCAGTTTCTCAAGTCCACTGGCGCAGTTTCCGCACAGGAATGCCCCCTCTGCTCCGCAGATCGCGCAACGTAGCGGAAGGACCAGATCAACTGCCATGGATGCGACGCGTCGGAGTTGCTCAACGACCAAGGAATGATCCAGCCGAGTCCACGGGGCCGGTGATTGCAATGGAGTTACCTGAAAGAGTTTGCGCTCATCTTTGCCTTATGGTACAAACGGATACTGCGAAGAAGGGGAGTAGTAGCGGTCGCCCTGTCCTGAGAGATCCGGGGATGGTGGAATCCCGGTGACGGAGGTCCGCGAACTCGCCCCGGAGCATTTCGGCTGAATCGGACCCAGGAAGGGGCCGGGTAAGCGGAACGGAGTGGCGCCCGTTATCCAGCGCGACGGCGGGAGTTCGTCCATGAGCGAATTCCTGTGGAGCGGCCTCCCAACGAATGACCAATGAGAGGCAAGAAGGGTGGTACCGCGGGAGCTGAAATGCCCGTCCCTTCAAGGGGCGGGTTCGTTTTGTTCAGCACAGGGATTTCGGCATTCGAAGAATCTGCCCTTTGAACAGCGCGTAGCCAGAGTGAAAAGATCGAACGGGAGTTTCGACTGATGCAGTTGGCCGGCGGAGAAATCGTTTGCGAATCACTGATCCAGGAAGGTGTCGACCTTGTCTTCGGACACCCGGGCGGGGCGATCCTCCCTTTGTACGACCATCTGACGAAATACCCTCAGATCAAACATGTCCTATCCAGACATGAGCAGGGGGCCGCACACGCAGCGGATGGCTACGCGCGGGCCACTGGGAAAGTCGGCGTCGCCATCGCGACCTCGGGCCCCGGGGCAATCAACCTAGTCGTCGGCTTGGCCACCGCGTATATGGATTCGACACCGATCGTCGCGATCACGGGACAGGTAACCCGAGCGGCGATCGGAAAGGATGCGTTCCAGGAGAGCGACGTGACGGGAATCTCTCTTCCGGCGACAAAGCACAACTATCTGGTGATGGATCCCGCCGATATCGCGTCGACCATCAAAGAAGCGTTTCATATCGCCAGTACGGGCCGTCCAGGCCCGGTCCTTGTTGACATCCCGAGAGACGTCCTGCAGGAAATCTCTGAATACGAGGGGTACCCGGATACGCTCGATCTCCCCGGATATCGCCCGACGACAGATGGCGACCCCGAGAAGATCGCTGAAGCCGCAAGGAAGATCAACGAAGCGAAGCGCCCCGTCCTGTTCTCGGGGCGTGGCGTCGTCGTGTCCCAGGCTGAAAGCGAACTGCGCGAGCTGGTCGAAAAAACCCAGCTCCCGGTCATTCCAACGCTGTTGGGCCTGGGCGGATTCCCAGGCTCCCATCCGCTGAACCTGAGCCTGGCTGGGATGCATGGTTCGGCATTCGCCAACATCGCGGTCGATCAGTCCGACCTGATCGTCAACGTCGGGTCGCGCTTCGATGACAGGATTGTGGGACGAGTCGCCGATTTCGCTCCCAACGCCGAGGTGATTCATATCACCATCGATCCATCGAGCATCAATCAAAACGTCCGCGCTCACACGCCGATCATCGGCGACGCGAAGAGTGTGCTCAAGGCCCTCAGTGCACTGGTCAAACCGGCCGAGCGTCCCGAATGGTTGGAGCGACTCGACAGGCTCCGGAAGGAACACCCTCTGGCGATTCCGGAAACCGACGGCCTCTTGCCCCAATTCGTTATCAAATCTTTGTGGGAAGAGACGAACGGCGAAGCGGTTGTCGTGACCGGCGTCGGCCAACATCAGATGTGGGCGGCCCAGCTGTATACGACCGACCAGGTCCGCGGGTTCATCACTTCGGGTGGCCTTGGGACCATGGGCTACGAGGTTCCCGCCGCCTTCGGAGTCCAGATGGGCCGGCCGGACGCCCTCGTTTGGTCGATCGCAGGCGATGGCGGCTTCCAGATGACGCTGCAGGAACTGGCGACGATCCGGGACGAAAAGGCGCCAGTGAAATACGCCATCATCAACAACAGTTACTTGGGGATGGTTCGGCAGTGGCAGGAGTTGTTCTACGGACATCGGTACAGCCAGGTCGACGTCAAGGGCCCGGACTGGGTCAAGCTTGCCGAGGCGTACGACATGCTCGGCCTCCGGGTGGAGAAGAAAGAAGACGTGGCGGATGCGATCCAGGAAGCGAACAACCACGACGGCCCGGTGATCGTCGATTTCGTCGTCGAACAGGAGACCAATGTCTACCCGATGATTCCCGCGGGTCAGTCGGTCGCGGAGATGGTTGAGGACCCGGCGCTGGAGCTGCCACGGCCGGGATCGGTGTCCAGGTGAAGCGAATCGTTTCAGCGTTGGTCCAGGACCGACCCGGCGTGTTGAACCGCGTGGCCAGCATGTTCCGCCGACGCGGTTTCAACATCGCGAGCCTCGCGGTTGGCCATAGCGAGAAACCCGGATATTCGCGCATGACGATCGTCGTCGACAACATCCAGGATTCCGTGGTCAATCAGGTCACCTCGCAAATGTTCAATGTGGTCGAGGTCGTTGAAGTTGCCGACATCACAGACCAGCCGATCGTCGCTCGCGAAACCGCTCTCGTGAAAGTCAGGGCGGACGCGAAGACGCGTGGGCCGATCATCGAGATCCTTGATCTATTTGGAGGCGCGATCGAGGTTGCTCACGTCGCAACCGAACACGTGATCATCGAGGTCACCGGGACCGGCGAGCAGATCGACAGCCTGCTGGAGTTAATGAGACCGCATGAGATCATCGAGATCATGCGAACTGGGACCATCGCCTTGGTTCGAGATGGGGTCCCGCCGATCAGCTAGGTTCAGCGATCGGCCAATCGACAAGCGACGAAAGTCCCCGAGGGAAAGGATTAGAGGGAACGATGCCAGATATCTACTACGACAGCGACGCGGATCTCGATCTGATCAAAGATGACACGGTCGCGATCATTGGATACGGCAGCCAGGGGCACGCGCATGCGCTGAACCTGAAAGACACCGGCGTGAACGTGGTGGTCGGTCTCTACCCAGGCAGTAGTTCCAGAGCACGGGCTGAGGCAGACGGACTAACGGTGGGCGCCGTCGATGAAGTCACCCGCCAGGCGAGCATCATCATGATGCTGATTCCTGACACCATGCAGCGCGCGGTGTACGAGGAGTCGATCGAAGAACATCTCGTGCCGGGGAAAACGTTGATGTTCGCCCACGGATTCAACATCCATTACAGCCAGATAAGTCCTCCTCCGGGAGTGGACGTGACCATGATCGCTCCGAAGGCTCCCGGTCATCGAGTGCGTCAGCTGTTCGAAAAGGGCGTCGGCACCCCTGCCCTGTTGGCCGTCCATCAGGACGAGTCAGAGGCAGCAAGAGGCCGCGCGCTCGCATACGCAAAGGGCATGGGGGCCACCCGTGCAGGTGTGATCGAAACGACATTCGCAGAAGAGACGGAGACCGACCTGTTCGGAGAGCAGGCAGTCCTGTGTGGGGGCATCTCGAGTCTGGTAAAGGCAGGGTTCGAGACACTGGTTGATGCCGGCTACCAACCGGAGATCGCCTACTTCGAATGCCTACATGAGATGAAACTGATCGTCGACCTGATCTACCAAGGCGGACTCGAGTACATGCGGTACTCGGTCAGCGACACCGCCGAGTACGGGGACTACGTATCCGGCCCGAAGGTGGTCGACGACCACGTTCGGGATCGCATGCGCCAGATTCTCGATGGAGTCCAAGATGGGACGTTCGCGCGCCAATGGATCAATGAGAACCAGGCAGGTCGACCGAGTTTCAATGCGCTAAAACGTCGCGAGGCTGAGCACATGATCGAATCCGTCGGCAAAGATCTCCGCTCGATGATGCCATGGCTGAAAGACACCGTATAAACCAGGATTTGGAGCGATCAACATCCATCCTTCGCGCACTTCGCGGTCCACGAGCCCGAATCGGCGTAGCGGTTCGGGCTGCGGCGGCAATCTCTACCTTGCAGAGACTGCGAGCAGGTGGTTCGTCTCGTAGCCAACTTCTCGCAGTCCAACCAATGCAACTGCCACCAGCGCCCAGCGGCGCGGGTTCCACTGAGGAGAAGGCAAACGAGGAGTGTGCGCCATGGCTGAGACGATAACCATCTTTGACACGACCCTACGCGACGGCGAGCAAGCCGCCGGCGCCGGGCTCAATTGGGACGAGAAACTCGAGATCGCGAAGCAACTGGACCGCCTTGGGGTCGACGTTATCGAGGCAGGGTTCCCAGCCTCTTCGACCGGGAACCTCGAAACCGTCCAGCAGATAACGAAGGACATCCGTCGGCCAGTCATCGCCGGTCTCGCGCGCTGCGTCCCTAATGACATCGATGCCGCTTGGGAGGCCCTGAAAGGCGCCGAGCACCCGCGGATTCACGTCTTCATCTCCAGTTCTGATATCCATCTGACTCATCAGATGCGCAAGAGTCCGGAAGAAATGATGGACCAAGCAATCGAGTCCATTGAGCGGGCGAAACGCTACTGCGACGACGTCGAGTTCTCGCCGATGGACGCAACGCGAACCGATTGGGACTTCATCTACCGCCTCGTGGGAGCCGCGATCGACGCGGGTGCGACCACCATCAATATTCCTGACACCGTCGGATACGCGATTCCGAACGAGTTCGGCGATCTAATCGGAAGCGTTTTCGATAGCGTCCCAAACATCAACAAGGCCGTCGTCAGCGTCCATTGTCACAACGATCTGGGGTTGGCTTCCGCAAACAGTCTTGCGGCTGTCCAGGCTGGCGCGAGGCAGATCGAGGTGTGCATCAATGGGATCGGAGAACGCGCGGGAAACGCCTCACTCGAAGAAGTGGTGATGGCGATCCGGACTCGCGAGGACCTCCTGGGCTTCAGCACCAACGTCGACACGACGCAGATATACCGCGCCAGCCGTATGGTCAGCGACTACACGGGGTTCGCGGTTCAGCCGAACAAGGCGATCGTCGGGGCGAATGCCTTCAGACACGAGTCTGGGATCCACCAGGACGCGATGATCAAAGCCCCAATCACGTTCGAAATCATGCAGCCGGAGTCGGTCGGGGTCCCGGGCAGTTCGCTGGTCCTGGGCCGCCAGAGCGGCCGCGCGGCACTTCAGGCGCGCCTGAAGGATCTGGGTATCGAAGTGCAGGGAGAAGAATTGCTCCGGGTGTACGAAGCGTTCGTCGATCTTGCGGACAAGAAAGACAGCGTCACCGACCGTGACCACGAGACATTGAAGGGTGAAGATCGCCGGACCACCGGGTCCGAGATCTACACGCTGGATCACGTCCAAGCATTTTCGGGAGCGCCGGCAGTCCCGACCGCGACCGTCCGCATGACCGACCCGCAGGGTGAAACGCATGTCGCCAGCGCGATCGGAACCGGACCCGTAGACGCGATGTACCAGGCTATGACTCAAATCGTGGGTATCCAGAACACGCTCGTCGAGTACCGCGTGGAAGCAGTTACCGAGGGCCTCGACTCGATGGCCGATGTCACGCTGCGGATCGAGCGAGAAGGAACGACCTATGTTGGTCGAGGCGCCGATACGGATATCGTCGTTGCCAGCAGCAAGGCATACGTGGACGCGCTGAACCGGTTGATCACGATGGGTCAGAGAGCGACCAGCGTGATGACAGGCCCGCGATAGCGTTCGAATTCACTGACCGAAGGAGCCACAGTGGCCGCACAAACATTGTTCGAAAAGGTCTGGGATTCCCACGTTGTCCGAGAAACATCGGGGGAACCGGCGATCGTGTACGTGGACCTTCATCTGGTACACGAAGTGACGTCGCCGCAGGCCTTCGAGGGACTCAGGGTTGCCGGACGTGGCGTTCGGCGTCCGGAACTGACGGTGGCAACCGTCGATCACAATGTCCCCACAACCGACCGGTCTCTTCCCATCGAGGACCCGATCTCACGCCAACAAGTCGAAACCCTGGAACAGAACGTCAACGAGTTCGGCATCACGTTCTACGGGATGCGAAGCCAGGAACAGGGGATCGTCCACGTGATCGGCCCCCAGTTGGGGCTGACCCGGCCCGGAATGATCATCGCGTGCGGGGACAGCCATACAGCGACACACGGGGCCTTCGGATCGATCGCGATTCCGATCGGGACCTCGCAGGTCGAGCATGTGCTGGCGACCCAGTGCCTGGTTCAGGCCAAACCAAAGACGATGGAGATCCGAGTAGACGGGTCGCTCCCAACTGGCGTTTCCGCGAAGGATGTCATCCTCGGCGTGATCAAGCGCATCGGAGTCGACGGCGGGATCGGATATGCGATCGAATACACCGGCGAGGCCATCCGCTCAATGGGGATGGAAGGCCGGATGACGATCTGCAACATGTCGATCGAGGCAGGTGCCCGAGTTGGCATGGTCTCGCCCGATGACACGACGTTCGAGTTCCTGCGCGGCCGTCGCTTCGTCCCTCAGGGGGCAGAATTCGACCGCGCGGTCGAACACTGGCAGAGCCTGGCCAGCGACGAAGGTGCCTCATACGATTCCACCGTTCTGATCAATGCGGGAGAGTTGGAACCCTACGTCACGTGGGGCACCAATCCCGGTCATATCGTCTCGATAACGGACCGCATTCCCGACCCGGCGAGCTTCGAATCCGAGACCGATCGGCGCTCCGCGAAACGTGCTCTTGAGTACATGGATCTGCAGCCCGGCACCGCCATGCAAGATGTGGCGCTAGACAAGGTGTTCATCGGCTCCTGTACCAACTCGCGGCTGTCAGACCTTCGCGCGGCGGCCAGCGTGATTCGCGGAAGGAAAGTGGACAGCCGGGTGAATGCGATCGTCGTCCCTGGTTCGACCTTCGTGAAGTGGCAGGCCGAACAGGAAGGCCTGGACAAAGTCTTCGCTGAAGCTGGTTTCGAGTGGCGAGAGGCAGGATGTTCGATGTGCCTCGGCATGAACCCAGACATCCTTCAACCGCACGAACGGTGCGCATCGACGAGCAACCGAAACTTCGAGGGACGCCAGGGACCCGAGGGCCGAACGCATCTGGTGAGCCCCCAGATGGCCGCCGCAGCCGCGATCACCGGTCACTTGGTGGACATCCGCGATTGGGACTTCAGCAAGTAACACGGAGGCACCGCGTTGGAACCGTTCAAACATCACACCGGAGCCGTCCTTCCCATGGACCGGCCGAACGTGGACACCGACTCGATCATCCCGGCCCGCTACCTGAAACGGATCGAGAAGACGGGGTTCGGCCCGTTTCTGTTCCGCGATTGGCGGTATACGTCCGACGATGAACCGATCACGGACTTCATCTTGAACGACACGGCCTTCGACGGTTCATCCGTGCTCGTCGCTGGTCGCAACTTCGGAAGCGGCTCGTCTCGCGAGCACGCTGTATGGGCTCTCGCGGACTATGGATTCAGGGCGGTGATCTCCTCAAGTTTCGCGGACATCTTCCACAAGAACTGCTTCGAGAACGGACTCGTACCGGTACTCCTTCCGGAAGAAGTGGTGGCGTCCATCATGGAAAACGCCCGGGACCGGCCCGGATACCGACTCACCGTTGATCTGGAAACCTGTGAGGTGTCGGACGACGCCGGAATCAGCGCAAGATTCGTGGTCCACGAAGATCCGCAGACGCATGACTTCCGACGGAACACGCTTCTGAACGGTCAGGACGAGATCGCTCTGACGCTGCAGCACGAGGACAAGATCGACTCGTTCGAAAAGCGGCGCGCCGAGTCACATGTCCCGGTCTAACCCGGGCGGCATGGGATAAGTCGACCATATGGATTATCAAGTAGCGCTCCTCGCAGGGGACGGTATCGGGCCGGAAGTGACCGCTGAGGCTGTTCGAACTTTGAACGTCATCGGGGAGCGGTTCGGTCACACCTTTGCCTTCCGGGCGGGCTTGGTCGGCGGTATCGCCATTGACGAAACCGGCGATGCATTGCCGGAAGAGACGCTGCAGCTTTCTCGTGATTCAGATGCGGTGCTGTTCGGGGCCGTCGGCGGGCCAAAGTGGGACGATCCGGGTGCACGAACGCGGCCCGAAGCTGGGCTTCTTGCGATCCGGAAAGGGTTGGGCCTTTTCGCGAACCTTAGGCCGGTCAGAGCCCACCCGGACCTCATCGAATCGTCACCGATATCGCGCGCACTCATCGAAGGAGTCGACCTTGTCGTCGTGCGCGAGTTAACCGGCGGACTGTACTTCGCCGCACCGAAGCGTCGATGGACTACCTCGCGCGGCCGGCGCGCCGTTGACTCGCTGAAATATACGGAGCAGGAGATCCGCCGAGTCCTGCAGGTCGGATTCGACCTCGCCCGAGGACGCCGGAAGCAACTGACATCGGTCGACAAGGCCAATGTACTCGAATCGTCACGGCTCTGGCGCGAGATCGCGCAGGAGATGGCCGAGGAGAACCCGGACATCGAGGTCCGCCACGTTCTCGTCGACGCGTGTGCGATGCACCTGATCCAACGACCACGCGATTTCGATGTTCTCGTGATGGAGAACATGTTTGGCGACATCCTGACTGATGAGGCTTCGGTGCTCGCAGGGTCGATGGGGATGCTTCCATCTGCCAGCCTTGGGACCCGCAAAGTGCGAAAAAAGAACGGTGGGTTGCTCGGCCTCTTCGAGCCAATCCACGGATCGGCTCCGGACATAGCTGGTCAGGGTATTGCCAACCCGCTGGCGGCGATCATGAGCGCCGCGATGATGCTCCGTTTGTCGTTCGGGCTCGAGACGGAGGCCACCACTGTCGAGGCTGCCGTGGACGCGGCGATCGCATCCGGTCTCCGCACGGCCGACATCGTGGGGAGCGGCGGGGGACGGGATTCAGTCGGCACGACCGAGATGACGGACGCCGTTATCCGTAGGATCGAAGACCCCGCAAGATCCCGGGTCCCGAGACCCCTTTAATAACTGCGCCGGACGGATGGGAGCCAGAAATGTCCGACGGAATCGTTCTCTACGACACGACCCTTAGGGACGGAACCCAACAAGAAGGGATTTCGCTCACCGTCAAAGACAAGCTGGATATCACCAGCGAGTTGGACGGGCTTGGCATCCACATCATCGAGGGTGGATGGCCGTTTTCGAACCCGAAAGACGAGGAATATTTTCGCCGCGTCCGGTCTTTGGATCTGAAGCACGCCCGGATCGCCGCGTTTGGATCCACCCGACGCGCGAACGTCCCGGTGACGGAGGACGCGCAGGTCACGGCGTTGATCGATACGGAGGCGCCGATCGTTACCGTGGTCGGCAAGTCCTGGGACCTTCACGTCACGGACGTCCTCGAAACGACGCTCGAAGAGAACCTTTCCATGATCGCGGACACGGTCGCCCATCTTCTGGCTGCCGGTCGTGAGGTGCATTACGACGCCGAGCATTTCTTCGATGGGTTCGATGCCAACGAGGAGTACGCGCTCCAGAGCCTTCGGTCCGCCGCAGAAGCGGGTGCCGCGGTGATCCACCTGTGCGATACGAATGGCGGCGTTCTGCCGAACCGTGTCGCCGAGGTGATCGATCGAGTCCGTACCGTCGTCTCCACGCCACTCGGGATCCACGTCCACAACGACAGCGATCTGGCAGTGGCGAACTCGCTGATGGCCATCGAGCACGGTGTCGTTCAGGTGCAAGGCACCATCAACGGGTACGGGGAGCGGTGTGGAAACGCGAACCTCTGCTCCATCATCGCGGGCTTGCAGGCCAAGATGGGCATCAACGTCGTGTCCGACGAGCAGCTCGCTCGTTTGACGACGGTGTCCGCCACTATCGCCGAGCTAGTCAACATGTCGCCGAACGCCTCGCAGCCGTACGTCGGCGCCCGTGCGTTCACCCACAAGGGCGGGCTCCATGCGGCGGCCGTGGCCAAGGTCGAGCGCAGCTACGAGCACATGGAACCTTCCCTCATTGGAAATGACCGGCGCGTCCTTGTCTCCGAATTAGCGGGCCGCAGCAACGTCATCGCCGCGAGCCGCAGTGCGGGCCTCGACATGCCGCCGGAAGTCGCGCGCCAGGTCCTTGAGCAGGTCAAGAACGCGGAGGCCGCAGGGTTCCAGTACGAAGGCGCGGAGGCTTCGTTCGAGATGCTCGTGCGGCGCAGCACACCGGGATACGTTCCTGCCTTCGAACTCGAAGATTTCATGGTGGTAGTGGAAAACCTCCGGCGTGCTCCCTCCCCTCAGATGGAAACGGGTGGTCAGAATGGTGACGGCCTGTTGTCGGAGGCGATGGTCAAGGTCCGTGTGGGAGAGGCGCGCTATCACACCGCGGCCGAAGGAAACGGACCGGTCAACGCGCTCGATGCGGCCCTGCGAAAGGCCCTTCATGAGCACTACACCGATATCGCCGTCGTCCGCCTAACCGACTACAAGGTCCGCATCTTGAACGAGGAGGGCGCGACGGGAGCAGCCGTCCGCGTTTTGATCGAGTCGACCGATGGTGACAACGTATGGCGGACCGTTGGGAGCTCCACCAACATCATCTATGCGTCCTGGCTGGCGCTGACGGATGCGCTCGAATACTGGCTGCACAAGTGGGGCCCTCTGGCCAAAGGATCAAGTTAGGGGTCCACGCCCCAGGGACGACACGAATGGCCAATAGTGAGCGAGTCCGCACAGACGAATCAGGAATGATTTTCGTCCGCTCCGAGGACGGCGAAGAGATGCGGCTAGCCGGGATCGACCGGATGCACTTCTTCCGGCTGACGGGCGCAACCCCGGAAGAGGCGACCAACGATCAGGTCCAGAAGTTCTTCGATCTCCGCACCCAGGAGAAGAGCACCGGTGAGCGGGCGACGGAGATCCTTCCAACTGAGTCCGCCACCGACATGGTCACGCGCGAACTCCGTATCTTCAATCTCCCGCAGGTCATGGGTGGAGAGGACGTCGGCGATGCGGCCGTCCCGTTGCCCACGCCGCCCACGCTTCCACAGACGATGACCGCTCCATCGGTGCTTCCTGATGTTGGCCCAGGCGACGATGCCTCTGGTCCGAGTCTCCCATCGTCACCGCCAAGCGCTGGCGGAGCGCTTCCACCCGCCCCGAGATACACCCCGGGCGGGACACAGGAGTCCGTATCAACAGCGGGTAACCCAAATGATCCGGCCGACTCGGGAACCGGGCTTCCCGCCATCGAATCGATGCCCAGGAGCAAGTTCATCCGACAGGAAGGCTCCGTCCTTTACCTCCAATCGCCAGACGGTTCAGAACAAAGGGTGACCCAGTACATCCGCACGCATTTCCTTCGGATGATCGAGCGGGATATTTCGGATGCGACCGACGAAGACATCGAAATGTGGTTCAAGATTCAGGGCAGCCTCGACGCAGGGTCCACCCTCCAGGAGGCTCGGTCGCAGAACCTACTAACGGAGGCGTTGCAATCGGCCGGGAAGCTGGGCCGCTCGGACCTGGAGGTCCTTCAGCAATCCGTCAATGCTTGGCTTGAAGCGCGCCGCGAAGATCGGTCTGACTAGTCGTCGTGATCGTGGTCATGGTCGTCGTCCAGATCCAATTCGTCGGCGAAGATCTGGAGCCCAAGCCGGCCGGCCGCGCTAACGATCGCGAGTTCCCAGACCGCCTGCGGCGTGAGTCCCGCAACTGGTTCGGCGTACGGGCATGAATGGAATGACTCCCCGAGTGCCGCCACTGCCTGTTCCTCGGCAGCCATGATTCCTTCACGCCAACCGGCTTCGGTCGCTCCGTCGCGGACCCACGCGGGAGGGTGATCGCGGAGGTGGTCGAAAATGCTTTCTTCGCCAGGTCGGAAATGGTGTTCCATACGGGTTCCTTCCTCCAGCGGGGCACAGCAGAAACCGCGCGGATGCCCGGTTGTTTGACCTCTCGGAGCGGCTCTTCCTGACGCCTTCGAGCCCGCATTTCGGCCATCGTTGGAGGCCGATCCCCTAAAGCTCAGTTTAGCAAACCCCAATACGATTCCTGTTGAGGTGAAGCCCGCTACAGGGAACCTTCGGTTCGAGGCGGTAACCTGGGTAGTCTGGTCCCGTGAGACCCATGATCGCCGTCGGTGCCGCCTCTCGCAAGTACCGGAAAGGTTCACCCGCATGCAGCTCGGTATGGTCGGTCTCGGACGGATGGGCGGCAACATGACCGAACGCCTGCTGAAAGGTGGCCATCAGGTCCTCGTCTTCGATCCGCGAGAGGAGGCGGTCGCGGAAGCGGCAAAGCGGGGCGCGGGACCTTCCGACTCTCTGACCGATCTGGTCCGCAAGCTCGAACCGCCCCGTGCTGTATGGGTCATGGTCCAGTCGGGAGACCCCACCGAGGAAACCATTATTTCACTCGCCGACGTTCTTGAAAACGGCGATATTGTGATCGACGGCGGGAACTCGAACTATCGGGAAACAGTCCGCCGCGCCATCGCGCTTGGGGATCGTGGGATCCACATGCTCGACGCCGGTACAAGCGGGGGGATTTGGGGCCTGACTGAGGGTTACAGCCTGATGGTCGGCGGTGACCCGGATGTGTATGCACGGACCGAACCGATCTTCGCCACTCTTGCGCCTAGCCCGACCACCGGGTTCGGGCGCGTGGGGCCCTCCGGCGCAGGGCACTTCGTGAAGATGGTCCACAACGGAATCGAATACGGGTTGATGCAGGCCATCGCGGAGGGCTTCGAGCTGCTGAAGGCAAAAGAGGAGTTCGGCCTCGATCTCAAGGGAATCGGCGAGATCTGGCAACATGGCAGCGTCGTCCGGTCCTGGCTGCTCGACCTCGCGGTCGACGCGCTCGCTGAAGACTCGGACCTGTCTTCGATCCGCGGATTTGTGGACGACTCCGGCGAGGGTCGTTGGACAGTCCAAGAAGCGATTGATCTGGGTGTTCCGGCCGACGTGATCACGGTCTCGCTGTTCAAGAGATTTCGGTCGCGGCAGGAGGACTCGTTCTCAGACCGAATGCTTGCCGCGCTTCGACAGGAATTCGGCGGCCACGCCGTCAAGAGCAGCCAGGAATGAACGGTCGCGAGGGAAAGATCTCTCTCTGGTCATTTTCGGGGCTACTGGAGACCTCTCGAAACGCAAGCTCATCCCTGCGCTCTTCAACCTCTGGTGCAAGGGACGGCTCTCGCAAGAGATCTCCATAGTCGGGTTTGCGAGGTCCGACCTGACTGATCAGACATTCAGGGAGCTCATGTGGAGCGGCGCCGTCGAATTCGGGCAACTCGCAGCACAACGGCGCGAGTAGGAGAAATTCGCATCGCATATCTCCTACCTTCGTGGCGACGTCGCGCGGTCCTGACTCCCTCGCGCGCTACATCCAGACGCAGGTGACCGTGCTGGTCACCCCCGGAACGGGTCGGATCTTTGATCGCAGGAGCGCGGTCAGGTCCTCGTTGGTGTCCGCTTCTAGTTCGACCACGATGTCGTAGGGGCCAAGGACCTCGTGGACTACGGCTCCGGCCACCGCCCTCATCCGGTCTACCACTTCGGTCGTCCTCGACGGGTCGACGTTCAACATCACGTAGGCGTTCGCTGCCATTTCGATCCTCACCTCTCTCCACACCGTTGACGATCACGTTCAGCCTAACGTGAATCAAAGATATCGCTCGTTCCTTAATGAAAAAGAACCGCCACCCAAAGTGAATCGGGGTGGCGGTTGATGAACTGGTAGCGCGTACGGGATTTGAACCCGTGATCTTCGCCTTGAGAGGGCGATGTCCTTGGCCACTAGACGAACGCGCCGGGATGGTTCAGTTTACCCGCTGACCTGAGGACGAGCCAGTTTGCGGGCCAACCTACCGCTCGCCATAATGGCGCTGGTAAAGCGTAGAAAGGTTGGGGGGTATCCAAGATGGACTTTCGTCTCGCTGCAGAGGATCAGACGCTCCAGGATGAAGCACGCGAATTCGTGCGCCAGGAGTGGCACCCGTTCTATAAGACCAGGAACTGGGACGAGATCGGGCTGCTGTCGCCATTCCATGCCGACGACGAGGCACTGGCGGCACAGCGGGAGTTCGCGAAGAAGCTCGTCGGCCGGGGTTGGTACACGATGCACTGGCCTGCCGAGCACGGTGGCAGGGATGCATCGATCACCGCTCAGTTGGCTTTCCGTGAGGGAATGGCCTACGAGGGAGCACCGGCGTCTCTCGGGGGTGGCCTCGTTGCTCCGGTGCTGATGATTCACGGTACCGACTGGCAGAAGACTGAGTTCCTCCCGAAACTGGCCAACGCGGACGTCGATTTCGCCCAGGGATTTTCCGAGCCGAATGCCGGCTCGGATCTGGCTTCTCTCCAGACCCGTGCCGTCCGCGATGGCGACGACTACGTCATCAACGGCCAGAAGATATGGACTTCGGGCGCTCACTATGGGGAGTGGTACCACGTCCTGGTCCGGACGGACCCGGAGGCGCCAAAGCACCGAGGCATCAGCTACATCATGATGCAGCTCCGCGACGAGGGGAAACTGACCGAGGGCATCACGCTACGGCCCTTGATGGACATGACCGGGAACCGTCGGTGGAGCGAGGTGTTTTTCGATAACGTTCGTGTTCCAGCCCGAAACCTGATCGGGGAGGAAAACCGAGGCTGGTACGCCGCCATGACCACGCTCTCGTTCGAGCGTTCCGGCATCGAGACCGCGGCCCGCTTCCTGGGCGAGTTGGAGGTATTCCTGCAGCAGCTTCGGCGGACGAGGTTCAACGGGACCAAGGTTCTCGACGATACGATCGTTCGCCACAAGCTCGCCGACCTCCGGCTCGAATTGGAGGCGCGACGGATGCTCTCCTACCGGGTCGCATTCATGCAGAGCAAGGGTGAGCTACCCGTCAAAGAAGGCTCGATGGGCAAGGCATGGGGCGACACGCTCGGAAAGAAGGTCCCCGCGCTCTTCGCTTCGATCATGCAGGAATACGGACGATTGGGCTTGGGCGACAAGCGCGCCCCGATGGGAG
>CAZIBZ010000017.1:0-4870 GCA_964537445.1 uncultured Dehalococcoidia bacterium
CGACGTCGTCGCCGCCGCATGGCAATGGCTGGCCGACCTCGTCTAGTCACGGTTCTACAGCAACCCACGATTCACTGAAACAACCGCCAAAACCATCACCGGGACCTAGAGAAACGCCTGAAGCCACTCCCCGAGGTCCCGTTGCCCAACACCCCCGAACGATTCGCTAATCGCGGCCATGTCGGGTGCCCCCAGTTCCATCTGGGCCGCCACCTCCTCCCGCGCCAGCCGTATCACCAGGCCACGATCTCCGGCCTCCTCGGCCTCCGTACGCAGACGGGTCAGCACTTCGACCGGCTCGTAGGTCACGAGTGGCACTCGACCCACGACCTCCCCGATCACCGCCCACAGGCTCTCCCGCGTGAGCGTGGACGGTCCGCCGATGTCGAACCTCTCGCCCCACGTCGCCGGATACGCGTGCGCCCGCACCGCGAATTCCGCCAGCTCGTCGGTGAACACGTACACCCCGGGCAGCGTCGGGGGGCCGAACTGCCGCACCGGGACTCGGTCCCGGGCGAAACGCGCCATCGACCGGAACGGTTCACCGTCATCGGGGTCCACGATCCCTGCCGGGCGCAGGATGGTGTAGGGGACGCCGCTCTCCGCTAGGTGACGCTCGTCCCGAGCGCGAGCCGGATACGACGGCATGAAGTCCCACCGATCGTCTGCCATCCGAGAAGTGATCAACACAAGGTGCCGAACGCCATTCGCCTTCGCTGCGTCCACCAGGTGCATCGCTGGGCCGCTCGCTGTCGCGACGACCCAGTCGACCCCCTCCGTCGCTCGCAGCAGTGACGTGACGTCCGCGTTGTCGCCCCACGCCATCTCGAGCTGGTCGCTCGGGAGCTCGTCCGGCGCCGTCGAATGCAAGAGAACCCGGACCGAAGCCTCGGAATCCACCAGCCGGCGCACCGCTCGCTTCCCGGTCCGTCCGGTCGCTCCCGTCACCAGGTAACGCCCGGCGCTCAGGCTTCCTCGGCGATCCTCTTCGACCATTCGCGCAGGCTACACGACGGTCAGCCCCCGCGGCCCGGACGAGTTCGCCAGCCCGTGCGCCCTACTGGTCTTCGCGAAGCTCTATCGGTGCCAGTGACCCGGCTGGTTTCGGCTCAGCAGCCGAGAGATGAACGCCTCCTCGAAGTGGACCGTCATTTCCTGGATCGACTCGAACAACAACCAACTCTGCGAAGACGACGCCGACATCTTCACGGTGAGCGACCTACCACTCGGCGCCACCAGCCTGGAGATCGCGTACGACGGCTCCGTCGAGCTCGACGGCGTCTGCGACCGGGTATCGGGGTTCACCAACTACGAGCCACCACCAAACGCGCCCTGACCCAATAGCACCGCCCGCCACCGGCATTCGATGGCTCGCATCCCGCGAAAGTCGGGACTCGGGGCGTTAGTCCCAGGTCATCACGATCTTGCCGAACGCCCGCCGCTCAAGGAGGTCTTCGTGAGCCTTCTTGATATCCGCGATCGGGTAGACGGCGTGGATCACGGGCCGCAGCCGCCCGCTGCGGAAATGGTCGACGATCTGCGGGAGCAATGATTTCGGTCCCATGAGGACGGCGGAGACCGACTGGTCGCGCATGAGACGCCGCACTTCAACTGTCGAGCCCTGGCCGGGAGCTGCGGTCACCGCACGACCGCCCATCGTCATCGTGCTGATCGCTTCCTCGAAGGCGGCGCCTCGAGACGCGTCTATCACCATATCGACCCCGCGCCCTCCGGTCAGGTCTCGGACTATTCCGGGCCATCCAGCATCCGTGTAGTCGACGTCCGCGTCGGCGCCTAGCTCTTTCACTCGATCCAGCTTCCATTGGGCGCCCGCGGCCGCGATTACCTGCGCTCCTGCCATATGGGCGAGTTGGATCGCGGCCGTGCCGACTCCGCTTCCCGCCGGTTCGATGAGAACCGTGTGCCCCAACTCCAGTCGGCCGATGTCAAAGAGCATGTGCCAGGCGGTGATCCACACGATCGGGATGGTGGCTGCGTCCACGAACGAGACGTCGTCTGGCAGTTGGACCAGATTGATCTCCGGCACCACCACATACTCCGCGTAGCCACCGTTCAGGTTCCCGTACCCCATCAGTGAGTAGCTGGCGCACGCATTGTCGCGGCCGGATAGACAGCGGACGCACACCCCGCAACTCACTCCCGGGTTCACGACGACCCGTTGTCCCACCTCTATCGACGAGACTCCGGCTCCGATGGCGCTCACGGTACCCGCCGCATCCCCGCCCATCACCCGGGGTTGACGCAAGGTCCGTGGCTCGCCCGGCTGCGTCTGGTTCACGTCCCCGCCGTTCACCCCGAGCGCGGAGACCTTGACGACCACCTCACCCGCGGACGGCTCCGGGTCCGGAAGTTCCTCGAACACGAGGGAATCGAGGCTGCCTGTTTCTCTAACGACTATCGCTCGCATCTTTTGGCTCCTGAAACGTCGTCGTGGTCTACACGCCTAGCCCTTTATGGAACGATGAAGAAACAGTATCGGGCTCCCTTCGAGCATACGGCGGCTACACTCGATCCCGGTCACGACTGAGGCAATGACGGTGTGATTCGGGAGGGTGGTTCATGGACTTCACGTTCAGTCCGGAAGACGAAGCATTCCGCGAAGAGGTTCGCGCGTTCGTCAAGAAGGAATGGGACCTCAAGGATTACAACAACGACATGAGAACGTTCGGCTACGACTTCGTTAGTCCGGAGTACCGTGCTCATGCCGAGGAATTCCAGCAGAAGCTCATCGAGAAGGGCTACTGGACCATGTCCTGGCCGAAGGAATTCGGAGGCAGGGGCGCTTCCCTCACCCAGCAGGTCATCTATGCCGACGAGCTTGCTTACGCAAGTGCGCCGGTGGGCAGCCCGGGCGCGAACATCACCGGTGCGATCATGCTCCACGCCGATGAGTCCGTGAAGCGAGAATTCCTAGGGAAGATGGCCCGGAGTGAGATCGACTGGGCGCAGGGCTTCTCGGAACCGAACGCGGGCACCGACCTCGCCAGCCTGTCCACTCGCGCCGTCGAGGACGGTGATGATTTCGTCGTCACCGGCCAGAAGATCTGGTCCTCAGGCTCGCATTTCTCCAACTGGTATCACGTCCTGACCCGGACGGACCCCTCCGCGCCCAAGCACCGCGGCATCACGTACCTGATGATGCAACTCAAGAACGATGAGGGTGAGCAGATGGCCGGTATCACGCTCCGCCCCCTGTACGACATGTTCGGTCTGCGGCGCTGGAACGAGGTTTTCATGGATGAGGTCCGTGTTCCAAAGCGCCAGATCATCGGTGAGGTCAACCGGGGTTGGTACGCCGCCATGACCACGCTCAACTTCGAGCGCGCAGGTGGCACCGGCGCACGCAACATCGCCATTCTGGAGCAGTTCGTCGCGATGGCTCGCAAGCTCAAGTTCGGAGGCAAGCCCGTGCTTGATGATCCCATCGTGCGAAACAAACTGGCTGACCTTCGGATCCGTGTCGAGACGGGACGTGCGCTTTCACTTCGGCTCGTCTGGCTCCAGTCCAAGGGTGAGGTGCCGCAGACCGAAAGCCTGATCGCGAACTTCTACGACTCGGTGATGATCAAGTTTCACCTCTGGCCCACGCTGGCGGAGATCATGGGACCCTACCGCAGCCTCCTGCAGGGAGAGAGTCGCTCGCCGGACAACGGCATGTACGGCACGAACTACGCGCTGGGCATGGTCACCGGGTACGCCGGCGGCGGCGGGATCCTCCTCTCACCGAGCCTCATCGCTCAGCGAGGACTCGGCCTCCCGCGCTAAGGCGGCGCCGATCGGGTGGACGCAGACCCCGCAGCTGACCCCGGGATTCAGAACTACGCGCGATGACCGGAATCACACCCCGCACCCCGAGACTGTCCGGCAGCGGAGAAATCGTATTGGGCGGAGCCCGCTGGGCAATGGGCTGCTAAAATCAACCTCGGTCACGACAAAGGCGGTGTGTGTCGGGAGGTTGGCTGATGGACTTCACGTTTAGTCCGGAAGACGAAGCATTCCGCGAAGAGGTTCGCGCGTTCGTCAGGAAAGAGTGGGACCCCAGGGACTACAACACCGACCTGAACGTCTTCGGCTACGACTTCGACAATCCCGAATACCGGGCCCACGCTGCGGAGTTCCAGCAGAAGCTCATCGAGAGGGGCTACTGGACCATGTCTTGGCCGACCGAGTTCGGCGGCGGCGGAGCGTCCCTCACCAAGCAGGTCGTCTACGCGGACGAACTCGCCTACGCCGGAGCGCCACAGGGCAGCCCGGGCGCCAACATCACCGGCGCGATCATGTACCACGCCGATCAGGCCATCAAGAGCGAATTCCTCGGGAAGATGGCGACGAACGAGATCGACTGGGCGCAGGGCTTCTCCGAACCCAACGCCGGCACCGACCTCGCTAGCCTCTCCACACGAGCCGTCGAGGACGGCGACGACTTCGTCGTTACCGGCCAGAAGATCTGGTCGTCCGGCTCCCACTACGCCAACTGGTATCACGTCCTGACCCGGACCGATCCCTCAGCGCCCAAGCACCGCGGCATCACGTACCTGATCATGCAGCTCAAGAACGATGAGGGCGAGCAGATGCCCGGCATCACCCTCCGTCCCCTGTACGACATGTTCGGCCGCCGGCGCTGGAACGAGGTCTTCATGGACGAGGTCCGCGTCCCGAAGCGCCAGATCATCGGCGAGGTCAACCGTGGCTGGTACGCCGCCATGACCACGCTCAACTTCGAGCGCGCAGGCGGCACCGGCGCGCGCAACATCGCCGTCCTGGACCAATTCATGGCGATGGCCCGCAAGTTGAAGTTCCAGGGCAAGTCCGTGCTCGATGACCCCATCGCGCGACACAAGCTGGCCGA
>CAZIBZ010000018.1:0-18129 GCA_964537445.1 uncultured Dehalococcoidia bacterium
GTGCAGGACATCGATCTCGAAGTCCCCAAGCTGAATCGAATCGCCACGCTGGACGATCGTTACTTCGGAACCCTCGGCGGACGCTGCCGCCATGAGATTCAAGAATGCGTTCGTGTCGCGTTCTGCACCGTTCCAGTAGAACTCCTCAACCTCGAACATCCGGAAGACCTCGACGAGGCCGCCAAGTGGTCGGGGTCAGCGTGCGTCGCGACGATGGCATCCAAGTCGTCGATGCCGATCGTTTCCAGGCGATCCCTGATGAGGCTCATGCTTCGGCCGCCATCAACGAGCATCGAATGGCCATCCGCCGTCGTGATGAGCGTTGCGTCTCCCTGGCCGACATCGATGAAGTAGACGTTCATCACGACTGGGCCGGGGTTGGTGGCCCTTTTGGAGGTGGTGGAGGAGTGGGTTCTGCAGGCGGCGGCGGAATCCTGAACCGTCGCTCTCGATCCTCCAATGGGGGAGGCGGGGTTGTGTGCGGCGTAGGAGGCGGGACCATCGCGGGTGATGGCAAAAGGGTCGGGCCGGCAACAGAGGTTGAGGTCGGGAGAGGGGTAGGGAGCGTCAGGCCGTCGGCGTGGATTCCAAGGCTGCGGCTGGGTTATCGGCCCCGAATGTCACCGCCGCATCGTCGATCCGTTCAGTGACCTCGTGTCCGGAAACATCGCCGCAGGCGAACCCGAGCAGAGTTAACACTGCTAGTCCGATGCTCCCATTGCGCAAGAGCACGCCCCTCCGTGCGGGCATGAGCTACTCCCCGGTCGTGCAGTTGATAGTACAGAAGGTGCCTAGACGGGCGCGCCAAACATAAGGGCCAAGGCCAAGCCGGTTGACCTAGATCCGCCTAAAGGGCCGTTGCGTGTTTCCGTGTCGCCATCTGGACGAACATCTTGTGGAAGCGCGTGTCTGCGGTGAGTTCGGGGTGGAAGGTCGTTGCGAGGATCTGGCCCTCGCGGACGGCGACTGCCCCGGCGTTGGAGGCGGTTGCGAGTATCTCGACCCGGTCGCCAGCTCGGTCGATGCCGGGTGCGCGGATGAATATGCCCGGGAATGGATCCGGTCCGGGGATGCCCGTGATGGAGAGGTTCTCGTGGAAACTGTCGACCTGTCGGCCGAAAGCGTTTCGGCGGACGTCTACATCGATCAGCCCGAGGGGGTTCAACCCGGCGAGATCGGTCGCGTTCTGCGCGATGACGATCGCTCCGGCGCAGGTGCCCCAGACGGCGTTGCCCGAGTCGGCGAACTCACGAATGGGCTCCATAAGCCTGTATTCGCGCATCAGCTTGCTGATCGTGGTGCTCTCTCCGCCCGGAATGATTAGGCCGTCGAGCCCATCGAGGTCAGTTGGGAGGCGCACCTCGATGGGGGAGATTCCGAGGAGGCGGAGCATGACGCAGTGCTCCCGGAAATCGCCCTGCAGGGCGAGCACTCCGATGATCGGTGGAGGCGGCGCGGAACCAGCGTCTGAAGCGGCGGTCGTTCTCACCACCCCCGCTTGGCCAGGACTTCTTCTTCGGGAAGGCTTCGAGCGGCGATTCCCGACATTGCGCCACCGAGTCCCTTCGAGGCTTCGGCGATGATCGCGGGATCCTGGTAGTGGGTTACGGCTTGCACGATCGCCTTTGCCCTGGGGGCCGGATCGTCGGATTTGAATATCCCGGAGCCGACGAAGACCCCGTCCGCGCCGAGCTGCATCATCAGCGCCGCGTCTGCCGGAGTTGCGAGCCCACCGGCAGCGAAGTTCACGACCGGGAGGTCGCCCGTCGACTTCACCTCTCGGACCAGATCGACGGACGCGCCGATGGACTTCGCGTAGGAGGGGATCTCGCTGTCAGGCAGGTTGACGACTCGCCTGATCTCCGACCGAACGGTCCGCATGTGGCGGACGGCTTCAACGACGTCTCCGGTCCCTGCCTCGCCCTTCGTGCGGATCATGGCGGCACCTTCGCTGATCCTGCGCAACGCCTCGCCGAGGTCGCGGCACCCGCAGACGAACGGGATCTTGAAGTCGTGCTTCCAGATGTGGTTCTCCTCGTCGGCGGGGGTGAGGACCTCGGATTCGTCCACGTAGTCGACCCCGAGCGCCTCGAGGACCTGCGCCTCGACGAAGTGGCCGATGCGCGCCTTTGCCATCACGGGGATTGAGACGGCTCCCATGATGTCGGTGATGACCGTGGGATCGGACATGCGAGCGACGCCGCCGTCTGCTCGGATGTCGGAGGGAACCCGCTCCAAGGCCATGACGGCGCATGCGCCCGTGTCCTCGGCGATCCGGGCCTGGTCGGCATTGACGACGTCCATGATCACCCCGCCCTTGAGCATCTGGGCGAGTCCCGTTTTCAGAATCCACGTACCGGTTTCCATGTTTCCTCTCGATCGAAAAAGCGCTGTTGGACGCCCGTGTCCATCTTAATACCTGGGGTGTGGAGTGGCGTGTCGGACCGAGGCAACTCTCGCTACGCTTTACCGGAAACTGAAGCGGGGGGATGAGATTGACCTACTACTCGGGAGCGACCGGCGGTGGGGTGCGGCGACCACGAGGCGTGCACCTGGTTGGAAGCGTGCCGTTGGCGGACAACGCTGCGGTGTTCAGCGAGGTCGGCTCGAAGCTTGGGAAACACCTGCGGCGGATGCCGGACGGGGAGACGGGGAACCGATCGAACTGGATCCGCTGGCAGTTTCCGCTGCTGGCAGCGATCCCACAGTTCGAGGAGGCACCGCCCGAGGATGGCGGTGTCTATCGAGAAGGAGCGCCGCGAAGGCTTCAGATCAAGGACGGAGCGTCGATCGACGAGGTCAGGCTGCCGGACCTTGGGTATCGGGAAGCCGCGATCGATTCATATGCATTGTTCGCTCGTCTGAAAGAGGAAGGGACGATCGGCAAGCGGGTCCGCTTCCAGGTGAGCCTGCCGACTCCGTTGGCCGTCATCCATGGCCGATTCATCTCGCGTGACCAGGAAGTCGTAGAGGCAGTGTACGAAAAGAAACTCCTGGACGAGCTTGACGGAATCGTGGCTGCGATTCCAGCCGACCAGCTGGCGATCCAGTGGGATACGGCGGTCGAGTTTTCGTTGCTGGAAGGCATCTTGGACTCGTTCGTGACGGACCCCGAGACCGGGGTGCCGGAGCGGTTGACCCGGCTTGGGAACCGTGTTCCCAAAGGGGTACAACTCGGGTACCACCTCTGCTACGGGGACCTTGGCCACCGCCATTTCGTGGAGCCCACCGACACCTCGAAGTTGGTGATGGTCGCCAACGCCGTCTCGGCTGGACTGGGGCGGCCCCTGAACTGGCTCCATATGCCGGTTCCGCGTGATAGGACGGACGAGGCGTATTTCACGCCGCTCCGAGGGTTGGAGCTCGCGTCGACGACCGAGTTCTACCTGGGCCTGGTTCACCTGACCGAGGGAATCGAGGGAACAAAGGCGCGGATCGCAGGAGCGCAGGCCGTCATCGGCGGAAACTTTGGCGTGGCGACCGAGTGCGGGTTGGGAAGGCGCGATCCGGAGACGATCCCCGAGCTGCTCGGGATCCATTCGCGGGTGGCGGACCCGATCTAGACCGACCATCGCGTTCGTCAGGAGCCGGGTTCGAAACCGGCAGAGATGAGCTCTGTCGGAGATCGGCGTGCGAGTTACCAATCGGTAACTTCCGCTCGTAAGCTTATGAGCGGAGGTGACGACCCAATGCCCGACCGAAAGCTCGTTCTCTCGGAAAACCAACTGCCTCGGACCTGGTACAACGTGCTGCCAGACCTTCCCTTCCAGATGCAGCCACCGATGCATCCTGGCACCGGCCAGCCGATCGGCCCGGATGACCTTGCTCCGCTGTTCCCGATGGCGCTGATCGGGCAAGAAGTGAGCACCGAGAGTGAAATCCCGATTCCGGAGCCCGTGCTGGACGCATATGCAGCTTGGCGACCGACGCCGCTTCGTCGCGCGGTGAAGCTCGAAGAGGCGCTGGGGACTCCCGCGAAGATCTATTACAAGGACGAGTCGGTCAGCCCTGCCGGGAGCCACAAGCCGAATACGGCGGTGGCGCAGGCATACTACAACGCCCAGGAGGGCGTTCGACGGCTGACGACGGAGACGGGCGCGGGCCAGTGGGGGAGCGCGCTGGCGTTCGCGAGTCGGATGTTCGGGCTCGAGTGCAAGGTTTACATGGTGCGCGTGTCGTACGAGCAAAAGCCTTACCGAAAGTCGCTGATACAAGCCTGGGGATCCGAAGTGATTCCGTCACCGAGCCCGGAAACGAATTCCGGGAGGGCTTTTCTCGAGCAGGACCCGGATAGTCCGGGAAGCCTGGGGATCGCGATCAGCGAAGCGGTGGAGGACGCCGCGACGCACGACGACACGAAGTACTCGTTGGGGAGTGTGCTGAACCATGTGCTCATGCACCAGACGATCATCGGCAGCGAGGCGCAGACGGCGCTCGCCGAGATCGGCGATTACCCGGATGTCGTGATCGGCTGCGTTGGAGGGGGAAGCAACTTCGCCGGGTTGGCCCTGCCGTATGTCCGCGACAAGGTTGCAGGGAAAGACGTGCGGCTCGTGGCAGTTGAGCCCGAGGCGACTCCGACGCTTACCAAGGGTGAGTTCACCTACGACTTCGGTGACACCGGGCAGATGACCCCGCTCCTAATGATGTACACGCTGGGGCATACGTTCGTGCCGCCAAAGATTCACGCGGGAGGGCTCCGGTACCACGGGATGGCACCGATCCTCAGCGCCCTCGTGAAGGAGGACCTGATGGAGGCACGTTCGTACGGCCAGACGGTGTGCTTCGAGGCGGCGATGCTGTTCGCGCAGACGGAAGGAATCCTCCCCGCGCCTGAGACCTCGCACGCGATCCGGGCGACGATCGAAGAGGCGAACCGGGCGACGGAGGAAGGCAAAGAACGGGTCATCCTGTTCAACTTCTCAGGTCATGGGTTCTTCGACCTGGCGGCGTACGACGAGTTCCTGAGCGGGAATTTGGAGGACTACGCGTACCCGGAGGATCAGGTGAAAGCGGCGCTGGCGGGGGTTCCAAAAGTCGGGTAGCGCCGCCCGAACATCTACTCCGAGGACCAGGCCGTTCGGAAGTCCGGATACAGGGTTAGGCCGCCGTCGACGAAGATCGTCTGGCCGGTGACGTACGCGGCGTCGTCGGAACAGAGGAAGGCGGTCACGGCACCCATCTCCTCGGCGTCCGCGGCACGACCCATCGGGATGTGGCTCTCGACCTCCACGCGCTTCTCGGGGTCGTCGATCCAGGCGCGGTTGATGGGGGTGACGGTTGCGCCTGGGGCGATACCGTTGACGCGGATCTTCTTGCGGGCATACTCGAGTGCCAGCGTTCGTGTGAGGTTCTGCATCCCCCCTTTGCTGACCGAATAGCTGAGGAAGCGCGGTTTCGGGATGACCTCGTGGACGCTGGAGACGTTGATGATGACGCCGGGTTTGTCCTCCGCGAGGAAGTGCCGGATGGCGCGCTGGGCGGTGATGAATGCGCCGCGGAGGTTCACGCCGAGGACTCGATCGAAGCTCTCGACGGTCGCTTCGTCGGAGTCGCCGCCGATCTGGATGCCGGCGTTGTTGACGACGATGTCGATACCGCCTAGCTCGTCGATGGTGCGGCGGACCATGGCGTCGATCTCCTCCTCGCTGGAGACGTCGGCCTGTACGAGGAGGCAACGGTGGCCGTGGCCCTCGATCACGTGAGCGCTGTCCTCGACCGCGTGCTGGATCAACTCCTGCGTCTCTTCTGCCTGGCTCACGTCGCGCAGGTAGTTGACCGCAACGTTGGCGCCCTCCTGGCTGAGACGGATGGCGATCGCCTGCCCGATGCCCGAACTTCCTCCGGTCACGAGTGCGTTCTTGCCGAGCAGACCTTCCATCGTCAGTTCTCCTTTCTCAAGCCCTTTCGTTCGCGGACGTAGTCGGAAATCGAGCGTGTCGGATCAAACGAGTCGAACGACCATGTCTCTGCCCGACCGTACGAAGCGCCCGGATCGAGTTCGATCAACGGTCCGTGCGTTTCCATCTCGAAGTAGGGGAGCGTCTCGGAATCGTAGACCTCGGAGGTCGATGGATGTGGGTAAGCAGCCCCGCCGTAGGTGTCGATGGTGCGGAAGAATGCGATAGTCCGGTCCCCGCGGTCGAGGAGCGCGAGCAGCCAGCCTTCGCGCGAGTCGGTGCCGAACTTGAACTGCTCGGCCTGATGGCAAGCCACGACCACGATGTTCGCATCGCGCCTGGCGAACCTATCGAGCGTTTCCCTCCCTGCTCGGGTTTCTTCGGCGTAGACGTGGACGTCATCGAGACCCTTCGGCGCGGGCCTAACCGGCATAACGAAGCGGCCCGGACCGCCGAGTTGAGTGACATCCCACAGGCCCCACGAGACCGTGGTATCCGTATGGTTCTTCATCTCGAGGCGTATCCGGACGCGTTCGGTTTCATCGAGGATGATGGTGCGGGCGACCTGGATGCCCGACTCGCGGCAGATGGGGCTCGTCAGACGAACGGCGATGGTGTTTTCCGACCGCGCCTCCTCGATGTCATACGTTCCTGAGTCCAGATCGAGGAAAGGCAGTTCGTCAGTCCAACGGTCCTGCGGGGCGAGCCAGGTCTTGTCTCCTCCGTAGTGCTGCCAGCTCCGTTCACGCTTGAGCGAAGCGACATCCGGCGTGTCGCCCACGTTCGGCGAGTCCGCGATGAGCTGCGGGTCCTGGTACATGAGTTCCGTGCCGTCGAGCTGGAGGCTGATGATCCTGCCGCCGGGAGCCGGGAGAACGGTCAAGGAGAGGCGGTCCGAGCTGAGCCTTGCGGCGGGTTGACCCGCGAAGCCGGATTGCGTTAGTTCAAGTGCCATGGTTCGGGGACATTACCCCATATCGACCTCCGTTGCGTGCCGGAGGACGGGGATGAAGGACGGGGGCGGGAGATCGAGGGTTCTATTTCGCGAACAGTTTGTCGATGCGGCGCTGGCCCCATGTCAGGACGAGACTCGCGGTGACAGTCATGAGGCCGGCGAGGGCGTTGAAGCCGACGTCGACGATCTGGTAGCCGCGGTTCGGGATGACGACCTAGATCGTCTCGTCGAGGAGGCCGAGCAACGCCGTGATCGCCACGGCCAACGCCGCGGGGAGCAGCAGCCGTTGGTGTTGGCGCAGGCGTTCCGTGAGGGCGTGATGGATAAGGACGGCAACGAGACCGTACTCGATGAGGTGTGTGCGCTCGTCTGGACTAACGCCCATTCTCGTTATCGCCATTCCGAGGACGGCGGTGACGCCGAGGATGATCCAGAACTCGCGGTGGCCGGGGCGTCTGTTGAGCATGATCCCGACGATCGCCGCGGTCACGACGAGGAAGCCGAAGAACGTGGCGTCGTTCAGCGTGCTGCGGTCGCGCAAAACCTGGGCGAGCGTGCCGGCAAGGGGGAGGGTGGCGTAGATCGCGATGACGACGGCGAGGGCCCATAGCCAGAATCGCCGTTCCCGATCGGTTTCGAAGAGCTTCATCCAGGGGCGGACATTACGGCGGGTCGGCCTCTTACGCGTCGACGATTCGTGGCGGAGGACCTGTTCCCTCGACCGGAATCGGCTTTCGGTCGGGCGTGCCACCGAGGCTCATCGTTGCGACCTTTCCAGTTGGTGGGCCGACGCGACCTCGTGCACCGTCATTGAACAACAGTTCTCCGCCGTCAGCGATCGTCTCTGGCCCGAATCCTGCTGCGAGCGGCACACCGCTCCACAACCACGGACCGAGATGTCCACCGGAGAAGCGAGGTTGGACGGCGCGACCGACGAATCTTGCCTGACCGAGATCGGCGCCTGCGGCGTCGAGGACGGCCACCAGTTCGTCGTATTGAACCCGATTGGAAGTCATTCCAACTCAGCAGGAATCTCGATGGGATTGACTACGGTGACAAGCACGTTTTGATCGTCGATCCAGGAGATGTGACTTATCCAGAGTCCGTCGGCGGGAACCAGCAGCCTTTCAGTTTCATCGGCTAGCTCAATGATTGATAAACCAGAGACACTGAGCTTCGCGATCTGGGTTCCATTCAGTGAGCCAGCAATGAACATTGCAGTGTCGAACAAGCTGGAATATGCCAATTCCTCTCCGTCGAGCCTCGTAGCACCGAACCACGGTGGGGGTGAATCGTATGACCAGTGCCAAATCGCCGAATCATCCGCGAACCAAGGTTCCGCTGCGGCCTGCGGGATCATTGCATCTTCGATCACGATTGGATTCCCACCAGACACTGAAATTACGAAGATCGTTTGCTTCCGAGCTTCCGCGTCGATGTCCGGTACTCCAGAGAACGCCAGATATTCTCCCGTTCGCGACCACATGAGCGCGTGCGTCGGATCGTCGATCGGGAATTCGATCAGGGTCTCCGTCGTCCCCGCCACGACATCCGTGACAAGAATCGAGAAAGTTCGGTTATGGCGGTGTAGCTTTCCGTGAGCGATTTTGGATCCATCGGGTGCCAGCCCGATGGCATAACACTGCATCTCTTCCCACCAACACTCCGAGTCCTCGGTGATCACTTCTAAGGTGTCGTCCGAGAGGTCGAGGCGATAGACAAACGGGGGTGCGAACACTGCGGCATAGTTCCGGTCTTCGGAAATTGCCATGGCAGAAACCCCTGAGACTGCTTTCTCTCCCGGTATCCTGATTTCGTGTGTAGCTCCACGAGCAGGGTCGGCGAGGACAATCAGTTCGCCGCGGCCGCGTGGGTCAATCGGCGTTGTGTGGCGAGCGAGCTCGACGTAGATTCCGCGCTGCGGCATCCCGATAGGATCCAGCACCTCTGCGAGCTTGAGATCTAGCACCGTCAACTCGCCGGAGGCCACGTCCAACCGGTAAAAGCCCGGAGCCAGCGCTTCGGAGGTTGGGGTCGGTCCCGCTGGCGTGACCGTTGGATCCGGCATTGAGGTCGGAACGGGGGTCGGCGGTGGTCTCGACGATGTGACGGGTGTTGGAAGGTTGACCACGGGTGTATTGGTTTCTTCGATCGGAGTGGTGATTCCGATCGCGGAAATCGGACTTGGCTCGGGTGCGGCGGTCGGGTCAACAGCAGGTGTGGCACAGGCCACCAAGGCCGGGATCAGAAGAAGGACTCCAAATGCAACCGTTCGAATATTGGTCACCGCGTCTGACCCCATCCGCCAGAGACAAACGGTCGACCCTGAAGGCCATTGGCTAGGTTCACGTCTCAACTCGCATGACGTCTTGCTTCATCCACGATCCCGTCGCCCAAATGGTCGCGATCAACATCGCGCCAAATCCCCACGCAGTCAGGCTCTTCACAGCCTCGGCCGCGGTGATGATGTCGCTCGTGCATCCTCCGCTTTCGCTGATGACCCCAGGGCGGTTAGATGAGCCCCCTGACATCGTGTTGCCTGATGGAACCTCGTAGGTTCTCGATTCCACGCGCCCGTCCTCGTATCGGATCGTTTCCCAGCACCTTGCTTCGCCAGGCCCCGAAAAAAGGAGAACGAACGAGTGTGCGAACAGAGCGGACGCACCTAACGCGCCCAGCGCGAATACGGTCACGATCCCTCGTTTCCAACCTGAGACGCGGAAACAATGAAATGCACCGATGCCGAACAACACGGCCGGAACCAGAAAGATGATTCCGAGGCCCGCGAAGCTGATGCCGAGAGACAACAGCGATGAGACGACCGCTCCAAGCAGTAGTGGGCCACGTGGCAAACCGCCGGCTCGCAGTGCTGCAAACGCGATCGCGGCCGGCGTGGAGAGCAGCAGGAAGAGGACCACGGTCCCGGCGAGCTCCGCCGACCGTTCCGGGCCGTCAGCATTCGCGAGCCGCAGAACTCCAAGCCCGAAGGCACCGGATAACCCAATCGCGGCCCCCCAGATGATTGGCCCTGTCACATCTGCGGGCACCTCATCGAGCGGATGATCCTGCGCACCGGAAATCTTGGCTACGTCCACGGCTGTCTCTGCTACCTCGTCAGGCTGCCACCGAGTTCGGGCGCGGTTGGGAGGACGCCGTGCCCGAGGGGAAGCGCTTCCAGAACGACATCGAACCCTCGTGGCCCGATATTCCCTCCGTATTCGAGCCGATCGACCACGGTCAGCACCGCGGCCCATGGTCTGTCGTTTCGGTCGACGAATTGCCAATGGCTCCATGTCGTGCCGAGGCTGAGGCCGGCGTCCAACCGCCGCCATCCCAGATCGGTGAGCTGCTCAACGTAGTGGCGGTGGAGGTCCTCAGGCAGAAGCTCAGTGGTGAACACGCGGTGGGAGCGCGCTGGAGTCGTCCCGGTCAACACGAACTGGAGGGGTTGCGATTCCGCGTCCTGTGGAGGGATCAACCGCGGGAAGACATTGGTCATGCGGGAGATTCTCCGCAGCGCCGCATCGTCGCCGCACACCGAGATGGTCGGCCGATTCGTGGTCTCCGCGATCATGAGCCTCACGTCCAGCGATCGAGCAGTGTCATCTGCATTCCTGATCGATCCCGGGTCCGTGAGAACCAGCTGCGCCCAGCGATCGCTACCGAAACAGAAATACGTCGAGGTCCCCTCGGCTCCGTGGTTATCGGCCGCCAGTCCTCCGCTGCGAGGAGCCGACTGACGGATCTCCCAACCGGCCTCTTCGAATGCGGCGGCGAACAGATCTACGGCCGCCCCGAGCGTGAATCCAGGGAGGTCCAGCAGCGTCTGAACCGCCGCTCGTTGGCCATCCTGGTCGTAAGCGATGCTGCCGACGATCACCGTTTCCTCCGGGAATGGGACATCGAGTCCCGGCGGGAGGCCCTGGATCAAGATCTGAGCATTCTCGGTCCCATCGGACCCTGAACTGAAATACCGTTCAACGAACTCGCGGAATTGCGCATCTGCGATCGCGACCGAGTCTGGTTCTGGGGTGTTGATGCTGAGTCAGCGACGGAAGTCGGCAAGGTCGGCGGGGAAGTCGGGTCGATCGGTTCGGGTGTCGAGCACGCCGCTATGGACAGGGCGAGGATCAGGGCACCGGCGGTGGGTCGGCGAATCGATCTAAATCGGGGGATCGGGAGGTGGATGTTCATCTCTCACCCTTACTCTCTCGCGGGATGCTGAAGGCGAGCCGAAACAGGATCGACCGAGAAGGCCTCTCTTTTATACTTTGCGCGTCGTCCGTGCGGGTCGTTTCGTTGGTTCTGGAGCATTCATGGTGACGAATCTCGAGGCTTCTATCGTCCAGGCAGCAAATGCGCTTGCAGGGGCACAGTATGTGACCGGACTGGTCGGTGCCGGGATGTCGGCCGAAAGCGGGATCCCGACGTTCCGTGGCGAGGGCGGCCTGTGGACGAAGTACGGCGAACCGAGCATGAACGAGTACCAGAAACTCGTGAACGACCCGAAAACCTGGTGGGAAGAGCGGGTCAGCGGGACGAACAAACGGATGCCGGGGATGCGGGAGTCGCTGCAAGAGGCGAAGCCGAATCCGGGGCATAAAGCGCTGGCAGAACTCGAGCAGCTGGGAGTTCTGAAGTACATCGTCACGCAGAACGTCGACAACCTGCACCGGGCGGCCGGGCAAATGAACGTCGCCGAGATCCATGGGAATTGGACACTGATGCGATGCATCCAGTGCCATACCCGGTTTCCTCAGGACGACGTTTCGTTGGAGTCACTTCCGCCGTTGTGCCCTCACTGCCAGGGAGTCGTGAAGGGCGACACGGTGATGTTCGGCGAACCGATCCCCCCCGACGTGTTGAATATCTGCCAGTCGGAGGCAGTGAAGAGCGATTGTGTGATGATCCTGGGGACGTCGGGCGTCGTGTATCCGGCTGCTGCGCTGCCGGAGTTGGCCCGCCGTACGAACCGGGCGACGCTGATCGAGATCAATCCCGAGGAGACCGCTCTCACCGAGGCGTGCGACATCGTCGTGCGCGCGCCAACCGGAGAGGCGATGCCGAAGATCGTGGACCTCCTTCGTGAACGGGTCTCCCAGTGAGGAGAATGCTGGTCGTCGCCGAGATCTGTTGGAGCGTGAGTGGCTGAGGTCAGGCCGTTCCGCGGATTGCGTTTCGATACGGGAGTCGTTGGCGACCCCGGGCGAGTGCTGGCGCCGCCGTATGACGTCGTCGACCCGGAGCAGGAGGCGGCGCTCCGGGATTCGAGCCCGTTCAATGCAGTTCGGGTGGAGCTTGGGGCACAAGTCGAAGGTGACTTGGACCGATACCCAAGGGCAGCGCGGACATTGGCCGAATGGCGTGAGTCCGGGACGTTGGTGCGGGACTCGTCGCCCGGCTTCTACCTGGTCGAACACGAGTTCACGCACGAAGGTCGACAGGCCACCCGGACCGAACTGATGGGCTTGATCCGGCTGGCGCCCTGGTCTGACGGGGTGGTGCTGCCACATGAGAACACGCGCGGCGGCCCGAAGCGAGACCGGTTGGACCTGATGAAGGCGGTCAACGCCAACCTGAGCCCGCTCATGGCGCTCTACGCGGACGCGGGTGGAGCCGTGAAGAGAGCCGCGGAAGAAGGGCGGTCTTCGACCTCCGACCAAGTGACGGCCGCAGACGGGAACAAGTTTCGCGTGAGTCTGATCACGGGCGCCGGGGCGGATGAGGTCGCGCGAGCGGTCTCATCGGCAGGGGCCCTCTATATCGCGGACGGACACCACCGGTACGAAACCGCACTGGATTTCCAGGCCGAGGCGAAGGCGGCGGGATGGTCCGGGAACGCGATCGATCACGTCATGGTCTCGCTGATCGCGATCGAGGATGAGGGATTATTGAGCCTGCCGTATCACCGGATGCTGGGCGGTCTCTCGGCGGAGGCGTTCGGGCGTTTCGCGCGGCAGATGGACGTGTATTTCGAGTCCGAACGTGTCGACGTGGGTTCAACCTCGGTGAGCGATGTGGTGGAGACGTTCGGCGAACGATCGCAATCTGCTGACGGTCCGATCCTGGCCGTGCTGGACAAAGACCACGTGGAGACGATGCGAGTCCTCCGGCCACGTGGCGATGGAGAGGAATTCGTAGGTCTGGTTCATGGTCGATCCGCCGCGTGGTCAAAGCTCTCGCCCTGCTTGTTCGAGGACGTACTGTTGCGGCCCAGCCTGGGTATGGATCAACTGGAGGCGGAAGCGGCAGGATTCCTTTCATATCCGAGCAGCGTGGAAGAGGCGGTTACGTCTGTGCGCGAGGGGTTACGCGACTACGCGGTACTCCTGGACGGCGTGTCGTTACAGGGAATGACGGAAGCGTCCGAACAGGGGGAGCGGCTGCCGCCGAAGTCGACGTTCTTCTACCCGAAACTGCCGACCGGAATCGTGTTCAACCCTTTGGAGGGGAATATCTAAGCGGAGTACCATACAGGTACTTCCTTTCGCGGCGCCATTGTGGCGCCGATGTGTTCTCGGCGATGATTCCAAGGAGCGCCCGTAGCCATGACCACGCGTGAGACTCAACCAAATAACCCTTCGTACGTGACCGCTGAAGGACTCGAAAACATGAAGGTGGAGCTCGAAGGGCTCCGTACGGCGGGCCGAGCGGAAGTGGCGGACTTGATCCAAAAGGCGAAGGAGTTGGGCGACATCAGCGACAGCGCCCAATACGACGCGGCGAAGGAGGCGCAGGCCTTCCTCGAAGGGAAGATCAGGCAGATCGAAGACACCGTGACCCGTGCCGTGGTGATCGAGGCTGAGGGTTCGTCCGGCGGGGCCGTGCGCATCGGGTCTAGCGTGACAGTGAAGGACGACGAAGGCGTCGAGGAGACGTGGTCGATCGTGGGCCGCGCCGAGGCGGACGCCACGAAGGGACGGATCTCGAATGAGTCACCCGTTGGGAAGTCCCTGATCGGGCGGAAGGGCGGCGATACGGTGGACGTGGAGACGCCCGTGGGCGTGATGAAGTACTCGATCGTCTCCGTCGACTAACGCGTAGACGCCTCGGCCCGGCCTGCCCGGATTGCCGTGACGCGTGACGTTGACTCGGTATGGTGTCGGTCCTATCGTTCGGCCAATCTCTTGAATCAGTTCGGGGGTAGGCCATGGCCAGCGGAAACGGGTCGTTAAGTGGAACCGTGGGAGCCCTCTCCCATCTAAGGGTGGTTGAGTACGGCGGGATGCCGGCCGCGTATGCGGCGGGGTTCATGGGCGGGCTCGGCGCGGATGTGATCAAGGTTGAGCCGCCCGGCGGAGACCCGAGTCGAATGTTGCCGCCGTTCGCGGGCGACATCGAAAACCTCGAGCGTGGCATCCCGTTCCTCAACGCGAACCTGAACAAGCGCAGCATCGTCCTCGATCTGAACGACGAAGGCGATCGAGGCCGGTTCTCCTCGCTGGTAGAACGGACCGACGTGCTGATCGACTCGTCCACCCTGGGGTACCTGGATTCCGTGGGGTTCGACGGACAGAACCTCCTGGCGCTGAACCCCGGATTGGTCACGGTGGCGATGACGCCGTTCGGTCAAACGGGTCCGTACAGCGCGTACGCCGCGAATGACGCTGTCGTCTCGGCGATGGCAGGCGTCATCATGAGCCAGGGCGACGACACGCGAGCTCCGGTGGTGCCTCCGTGCCAGATCGGTTATCAACTGGCCGCGATCCACGCCGCGTACCTGGCGCTTGGCGCGCTGCGCCACCAAAGGAGGACTGGGAACGGACAGGTGATCGACCTGTCGATGCAAGAAGCGATCTCGTTCGCGTCCGGTAGTGCGGTGGCGCGGTATACGCAGCGGAGCGAGATCACGATGCGGCAAGGAGGCCAGGGTGGGGCGTACAACATCTACCAGTGCAAGGATGGGCGGTACATCAACATCGCGATCTTCATGCCGGGTCACTGGCATCTGCTGACGCGCGAATGGATGGAAGATGCCGTGCTGTCCGACCCGGCGTGGGACTCGACCCAGTACCGCACGGACAACGAAGACCTGATCAAGGCCCTGATGGGCGAATTCATCATGCGGTTCGACGCGGACGAGTTCGTGGAAGAGGCGCAGCGCCGGGGCATCGCTTGCTCACCGGTGAACGACTTCGAGCATTTCGTGACGAGCGACCACATGCGGGAGCGGGGCTGGTTCGTGCCGATCGAACACCCCGTGGTGGGCTCGTACGACGCTCCGGGAGCGCCGTTCATCATGTCGAAAACGCCGTGGACGATCCGGAGCGCGGCGCCCCTGTTGGACCAGCACCGAGAGGAGATCCTGGGCGAATTGACGACCGTCGCTTCGAAAGCGAAGACGACGACGGAGGGAGATTCGGGCGCTGCGGCGGATGCTCCGTTGTTGGAAGGGATCCGAGTGTCGGACGTCACTCGAGCGTTCGCGGGGCCGACCGGGACGATGTTCTTAGCGTTCTATGGAGCTGAAGTGGTCAAAGTCGAGTCGTCCTCGCTCGAGGCGAACCGGGAGCCGACGAGTCCGTTCTACCCTGATATGAACAGGAACAAGCTGAGCGCGACGATCGACCTGCGGTCCGACACCGGGAAGGCGCTGTTCAAACGGTTGGCCGCGGAGAGCGATGTGGTGGTCGACAACTTCAGCGCGACGGTGATGAGCCGTCTGGGGTTGGGGTACGACGACCTGACGGATGTGCGACCGGACATGATCCAGATCGGGATGCCCGGCATGGGCAAAACGGGCCCGTTGAACCGATGGGTGACGTACGGCAACTCGCTCCAGGCATTCACGGGCCTGACGCTGCTCTGGGGATATGAAGATTCGCCGATGGAGGCACACGCGAAAGGGGTGATGCCCGACTACACGGGGGCGGCCTTCGTAGCGCTGTCGACGGCGGCGGCAATCGAGTACCGGGACCATTCGGGCGAGGGACAGGCGATCGAGATCGCACAGGTCGATGGGCAGGCACTGCTCCTCGGTCCGGCGATCCTGGACCATACGATCAATGCACGCTCCTGGGAGAGCGTTGGGTACGACGAGCTGTTGACCACGACGATGTCTCCGTACGGGATCTACCCGTGCAACCAACCCGATTCGTGGGTCGTGATCGCATGCGAGAACGATGAGCAGTGGAAGGGCCTGGTCACGGCGATGGGCGGGCCCGGATGGGCCGACGACCCGAAGTTCGCGGACCACTCGGGGCGACGGGCAAATCGGGCCGAGATGGACTCCGAGATCGGGCAGTGGACGAATGCGTTCACCCCCGGGCAGGTGCTGCGGCTATTGCAGGCGCAAGGGGTCCCGGCCGGGATCGCGACACAAGGCGAGCAACTCTACGTGGATAGGCACCTTCGAGACCGAGGACACATCGTGGACGTGGCGCACGAGGCGTGGGGGCCGATGTCGCACACGGGACTGCCCGGGATCCCGTCGGCATCGCGAGCCTCGGCTGACGTTAGGGCTCCCTGGATCGGGGACTCGAACGACTACATCTTTTCCGAGGTGCTGGGGATGTCCGCGGAGGACGTTCGGCGAGAAACTGAGAACGGCGCGATCAAGTAACGGCAGGAGCGTGGGAGCCGTTCGCTAACGCCGCTTTCCTGCCCGGTTCACGTCCGTTCGGTTCGATTGGAAGAAGAACGAAAAGAGCCCCTTTCCATCGCGGGAAGGGGCTCTTTGACGCGTTGGAGTCAGGGATTAGAACTCGCCCGCTAGTTGGAGCTGCTTGCCCTCCGTGGTGATGGCCGGCGCGATGACCATGTCGACTTGTTGGAACTCCCGGATGGTCGCTGCACCGCACATACCCATGGCGGTGTGGATGGCGCCTAGGAGGTTCTCCGTTCCATCGGTGCGGGCGGTCGGCCCGTGGAGCATCCGGTCGAGGGAGGAACGAGTGCTGACGCGGATCCGCGTTCCTCGGGGCAGGGCAGGGTGCGGGGTGGCCATTCCCCAGTGGTAGCCGCCGCCGGGAGCCTCCACCGTGGAGGCCATGATGGAGCCGAGCATGACTCCATCCGCGCCCGCGGCGAGGGCCTTGCAAAGGTCACCGCCGTTGCGGATGCCGCCGTCGGTGATGATCGGGACGTAGCGGCCGGTCCGGCGGAGGTATTCCTCTCGGGCGGCGGCCGTGTCCATGGTGGCCGAGATCTGTGGCACACCGATGCCGAGGACCTCCCGGCTGGTGCATGCGGAGCCAGGGCCGACCCCGACGAGAACCGCGGCGACGCCAGTCTCCATGAGCTCCAGGGTGGCGTTGTAGCCCACGGTATTGCCGACGATGATCGGGACGCCGATCTGGGGCACGAGCTCATCGAAGCGGAGGCCGCGGGGGCTCTTCGAGATGTGATTCGCGGTCGTGACCGTCGACTGGCAGACGTAGAAGTCAGCGCCGGCCTCGACGGCGATCGGGCCGAGGCGCTTGGTGTTGGCCGGGGTGGCGGACACCGCGACCGTGGCTCCAGCTGCCTTCATTTTCTGGACGACATTGCCAACGTACTCGTCCTTGATCGGCGCAGAGTAGATGCGCTGGAGGACGCCGGTAACCTCCTCCGGGGAGGCCGCGACGATCTCCTCGAGGACGCTGGCGGGATCTTCGTATCTCCCGTGAACGCCTTCGAGGTTTAGCACAGCGAGGCCGCCACGGTTCGTGTATTCGGCAGCGAATGCGGGGTTGACGACGCCGTCCATGGCGGCGGCGAGAATCGGGATATCGAAGCGACGGCCTCCGATCTCGAGGTCGATCTCCGTCTGTTCTGGATTGATAGTGACCGCACCGGGTGCGATCGCGACTTCTTCGAACCCGTATGCCCGCCGGAGCGGTTTGCCGATGAACGCCTCCATCTATGCTTCGCCCCTTCCCTCAGTTGCCAGCTTCTCCGGGTCCTAAGTCCCGGGCCTTCTCTCCCGCGCAGGAATCGTGCCGCGTCTGTTAGGTCTCCAAACGCAAAACGCCGGGGCGTTTCGTCCCCGGCGTTCGATCTCGCTGCCGCTCGTGATGGGTTTGAATGACCCCCAGAACGACTGAGGGGCGCACATTCGTGCGCCCCTCAATGGTTTCGGTTGGTACGGGTACTCCCATGCCCAATTGTCGCGCCGCGTCCGGCGGTCGTCAAGTGTTATGACGCCCAGAAATCGGCTCGATCTGCCCGATCGAAGAGCGGAAACCGGGTATGGTCAGCCGCCGAAGCCGCCGCCTTCGACGAACGCTGGATAGACACCAGCGACCTTCTCCTTGATCGAGGATCTGAGAAGGGAAAGGTGCTCGGGCGTCGGGG
>CAZIBZ010000019.1:0-5992 GCA_964537445.1 uncultured Dehalococcoidia bacterium
GACCGGTTTCCGCCCGCTGTTGACCGTTTGCGACCTATTCTCATGCGCTATCATCGGTCCCAAGAACATCCGTACTGAAACCCAAACCGACTAAATTGCCCTTTCGACGCAACAACGAAACCGACCTCACCTACCAGCTCAAATGGTCCGCATGGGAATGGCTCTACAACCACGCCGGATGCCGGTCCATCGCCTTCGAAGTCTCCCTCGAAGGCCCCGGCGGACGCATCGCTGACGTCGTCGGACTCGGCAAGGACCGCCAGCTCTACGTCATAGAGGTCAAGTCATCCCGATCTGACTTCCGTCGAGACGACCACGACGCCGATGACGAGGACCGCCTCCTCCGACGGGAGCAGGCTCTCCACCGCATGTCGGACGTCGCTCGCGACATAGCCGACGGGTCCCCCGGCGACCACCAGGCCACCATGGACGTTGCCCTCCTGGAAAAGAAGATCAAGCGCCACACGGATCGCGCCGGCGCCTTCAGCACCAAGTTCCACGACCCCAGGTACGTCCGCATCGCGGACTTCAACTACCTGATGGCCCCCAGGGCCCTCATCCGCCGCTCCGAACTCCCGAAGATGTGGGGCCTCCTCGACCCCGGGCCGCGCGTCGTCGTCGAAGCCCCCCGCAGCAGGCCAAGCCGCTCCGCCTCCGTCCTCGCCGGAGTCCTACGCTCCATCTCCCGGTCCAGCACGCGAGACATGATGCGAGCCCACGGTGTCAAGTGGCACGAGTTCAAGCCAGACTTCCCCACCCCTGAAACCGACGCGAACGCCGACTCCGACTAGGGCACGGCCTCCGGCGCCTCCCGGTCCGTCTCGCCGAAATCGGGCAGCCCACCGATCAACCCTCCGGCCTGGAGCGTCCGCTTCGGCAATCGGACGAACGCCTCTCGACGCTCCCGGTTCCCCAGAACCATCGCCGCCGCCAGTAGCAGATACAGGCCGGAGAACGCCAACCGGAACGCCGTCTCGGGCACCACGAGCTGAGTCAGGAACAGGAACAGAAGCACCACCGCCCCGCGACTCCCAAGGAAGAGCGTCACCAGCATCACCACGGCGAACAGCGACTGCGCCGCCGTCAGCAGCACCTCCTCCGTCTGCCGAGCATCCAGCGGCATCGGAGAAGTGCTCCCAGTCGATATCGAAAAAACGACCGGAAGGCTTCCCACCAGCAGCGTCCACTGGTTCACTTTCGCCGAGATCAGCATCCCCAGCGCCGACGCCCCGTCCCCACGCACCGCGAAGATGCTGGCCACCAGGATCTCCGGCGCCTCCGATGCCAGCGGCGCCACCCACTGGATCAACAGGAACTCGTCCAATCCGAGCGTCTTCCCCGACTCGATCAACCCATCCGCGAACGGTTCGGCGGACATGAAGATCACGGCCGCCGCAAACACGAACAAGACGCCAACCACGAGCCTTCGCGTACCGGAACTCAGTGACCCGATCATCGCGCTCGGCCCGATCAACTCCGGCTCTTGAACCTCGGATCTCGCATTGAACCACATGTACGCGACGAACAATCCGATCAGAACGCCCGCATCGAAAAGGTCGATCTGGCCCTTCAGCGGCAGCGTGAACGCGTACACTGTCGCCGCCGCCAGGAACCCCAGCTCCACGTAGTGGTTCCGGCCGAGTCGTACCCCGGGTCGGTGACGTTTCGCCCAGATGATCAGGACCACAAGCGGCCATGCCAACCCGATCAACAGGCGGTTCGCCCCCGTCATGTTCGCGACCGCGTAGGACAGGTATTGAGGATCGGTCCCGGCCTTCCACACGAGCGTGAAGTCGACCGCGTACTCAGGAAGGACGGTGATGATCGCGATGGACGAGATGGCCAGGGCGTGCGAGATGTCATGCTCGGCCGCCTCCGCCGCCCAGGTGAGGAGAAATGCAGCGGACAGGATGCTGGATCCGAAAAGAACGGACGCCACGCCATCCGAAACGCCTTCCGAACCGGAGAGGCGCAAGATGAAAAGAATGATCGCCGGAGTCGTTCCGAGTAGCGCGAGGCCGATCAGGCCTGGGTCTCGCTGAACGAGGGCGGGTCTCACGACGGCTGGGTGAACTCGGGAAGATCGATCGGGGGATCACTCTCCTGTGGACGGTTCGTTTCCATTCGTACCCAGATTGCGGAGTATACTGTGGCTCGGCGTTGGATAGGGTCTGCGGTACGGGCAAGAACCCGGGTCCGTGAATGGCATCTAGTGGGGGCGTGGGGTCTCGTGGGCGGAATGAACCCCAAGATATTCCGAAACAGCTTCGTCTACCTCTTGGTATTCGTGGCGGTCGTCGCCATCCTCTTCACGCTCCTCCAATCGCCGGGTGGTGATGGCTCTCAGTCGCTGGGTTGGCTGATCGAGCAGTCGCGCGCCGGAGCGATCCAGAAGGTGAAAGTCAGCGGTGACACGCTCACCGTCACGACGCTCGACGAGCGCAATTTCACCGTGCACAAAGAATCCGGCACCAGCATCGTCACGATCATGACCGACGCCGGCATCGATGTCGGCGAAGGCCCCGGTAAGGTCGACGTGGAGCCGACCGGAGGCAGCCGCTTCGGCAGCTTCTTCGGCATCCTGATCCAGTTCCTCCCGCTGATCTTCTTCGGCGCGATTCTCCTGTTCTTCATGCGACAGGCGCAGGGTGGCGGCAATCAGGCAATGCAGTTCGGTCGCAGCCGCGCGCGCATGTTCCTCGGCAACCGTCCGTCGGTCACGTTTTCCGATGTTGCCGGGATCGAAGAAGCCAAGATTGAACTCGAAGAAGTCGTCGAGTTCCTTAAGTACCCCGAAAAATTCGCCAGCCTCGGCGCCCGCATCCCTGCAGGCGTTCTGTTGGTCGGCCCACCGGGAGGCGGGAAGACGCTCCTGGCGAGGGCAGTTGCGGGCGAAGCCGCCGTCCCGTTCTTCTCGATCAGCGGCTCCGAGTTCGTGGAGATGTTCGTCGGTGTCGGCGCCAGCCGCGTCCGCGACCTCTTCGAGCAGGCGAGGCGCAACGCGCCGGCCATCGTGTTCGTCGATGAGATCGACGCGGTCGGCCGTCATCGTGGAGCTGGTCTGGGCGGTGGGCACGACGAACGCGAGCAGACTCTGAATCAGATCCTCGTGGAGATGGATGGATTCGACAGTTCCACGAATGTGATCGTTGTTGCGGCTACAAATAGGCCTGACATCCTCGACCCGGCTCTTCTCCGGCCGGGGCGCTTCGACCGTCGCGTCACCATCGACCTCCCGGATGTGCGTGGCCGAAAGGCGATTCTGGAGATTCATGCGCGCGGCAAGCCTATGTCTGACGACATGGACCTCGAACTTCTGGGTAAACAGACCCCTGGTTTCAGCGGCGCCGACCTCGCAAACCTGGTGAATGAAGCGGCGATTCTTGCGGCTCGGCGCGGGAAGAAGGTCATCGGATACGGAGAGGCTGCCGAGGCCGTCGACCGTGTCGTTGCCGGACCGGAACGCAAGAGCCGTTTGATCAATGAGCACGAAAAGGAAGTGACCGCGTATCACGAGGGTGGGCACGCGATCGTTGGTCACATGGTCGAACATGGTGATCCCGTCCAGAAGGTGACCATCGTCTCCCGCGGGATGATGGGTGGTTATACCCGCTTCCTCCCGAGCGAGGAAACCATGCTGAAGACCAGGACCCAGCTCATCGATAGCATCACAGCCGCCCTCGGCGGGCGCGCTGCCGAGCACATTGTGTTCGATGACATCAGCACCGGCGCATCGAACGACATCGAACAGGTCACCAACATCGCTAGAAGGATGGTGACCGTGTACGGAATGAGCGAGAAGCTTGGACCGCTGACGCTGGGCAAGCGTGAAGAGATGGTGTTCCTAGGACGAGAGTTGGGTGAGCAGCGCAACTATGGCGACCGGACCGCCGACGATATCGACACCGAAGTCAGCAAGATCGTCAGCGACGCTTGGGAAAACGCCGTTCGGATCCTCAACGAACACCGGGGCAGATTGGACGGCTTGGCGAAGCGGCTGATCGAGATCGAGACGTTGGAAGGTGACACCCTCCAGCAACTCCTTGATGGGCAGGAGCCCGAACTGGAGGCCGCGGCCGTCTCCTGACGCGTTCGGCACCCCAAACAGTCGAGTTCGTGATTGTGCGCTACTGAGCGCTACTCCTGGATTGGAGGACTGACGCTGTGCGAGACATCCTGCGTGCCGTTTCCGAAGGAGCGCTCACTCCTGACGAAGCCGAGAAACGGCTGAACCTTTTCGCGGTCACGGAACTCGAGGGCCTCGCGAATCTCGATGCCGGCCGAAACGCTAGGCTCGGTCGTCCCGAGATCATTCGATGTAGCGGGAAGCCCGTTTCGTTAGCGGTAGAGATGGCGGCGTCCCTCCTCGAATCAGAAGACCTTGCCATCCTCTCTGGAGCAACGGCCGAACATGCCTCGGTTCTACGGTCGAACCCGCAGGCCCCATCGGTCAGTTTCGAAGAAACTGCGGGCTTGATCGTGGCGAGGAAACAGGGGTCCGTGGAGAAGCCTCTCGTCGGAAGGGTCTCCATCGTTACCGCGGGGACATCGGACGTCCCGATCGCACTGCAAGCGAAGGTGATCGTGGAAACACTTGGTGCCCATGCGGATCTGTACCCGGACGTCGGCATCTCTGGGCTCCATCGCCTCTTCCCGGTCGTGAAGCAAATTCTGGACTCTGACCCGGATGCAATCATCGCGATCGCTGGGCAGGAGGGCGGCCTGGCCCCGGTCCTGGCCGGACTCGTCGATATCCCGATCGTGGGCCTCCCGACATCGACGGGGTCGGGGTTCGGCGGTGAAGGCCTCGGTGCCCTCACGACGATGCTTCAGGCCTGCTCGATGGGGATCGCGGTGGTCAATATCGATAACGGAATCGCCGCAGGCGTAGTCGCCTCCTCGATCGCTCGCCGATCGAGCCGCGACCAACGCGATACCTGAGTGGGCTCGATCGGCATCACGACGGCTTTGCTCGTCGGAGCGGGCGGGTTCTTCGGCTCTGTCTCCAGGCATCTGCTGGGTGTTTGGGTGCAATCTATTGCCGGGAACGCGTGGATTCCGGTGGGAACGCTGACCGTCAACGTCGTGGGGTGCTTCCTCATTGGGTTGGTCGCAGGCCTCGCCGAGACGCGCCAGCTCCTGGGCGAAGGAACTCGCACGTTTCTCGCCGTTGGAGTACTGGGAGGCTTCACGACGTTCTCGGCATTCGGATACGACACGATCTCGCTGGTTAGAGATGGACAAACAGTCGCTGCGGTGGCGAACGTGGCGCTCCAGATCGGGCTCGGACTCACCGCCGTGTGGGTCGGTTTCACCGCCTCTCAGCAGTACTCATAACCCTGGCGCCGCGACTCGCTTACGAAGCGAGAGCGTGGATCCTACAATCGGGAAGTGGCCGACCTAACCGCCGATTCGACCTGGCGCTACATTCTCCATGCCGACCTGGACGCCTTCTACGCGTCGGTCGAGCAGTTGGACGATCCGGATCTGCGGGGGAAGCCCGTCGTCGTTGGCGGTTCGCCTGAATCCAGAGGCGTCGTCGCTGCCGCATCGTATGAAGCTCGGAAGTTTGGCGTTCACTCCGCCATGCCGATGAAGACGGCCCTGCAGGCGAGCCCCCGCATAATCCGTGTCGGCGCGCGATTCGACCGGTATCGAGAACTGTCACTCATCGTCATGGCGGTTTTTTCTGACGTAACCCCCGATGTCGAATCACTCTCCCTCGATGAAGCATTCCTGGATCTCACGACGGTCGTCGATGACTTCCCAACAGCGAGGTCCGTGGCGAGCGGCATCAAGGCCCGGGTCAGATCGGAGACCGGCCTCGTGATCACTATCGGCGGCGGAGTCTCAAAGACCGTCGCGAAGGTCGCGTCCCAGGTCGGAAAGCCGGACGGGCTGACGTTGATTCCCCCCGGAGCCGAGCGAGAGTTCCTGGCGCCGCTGGATATCGACTTGATCAGCGGCATCGGGCCGAAAACGGCAGGAAGTC
>CAZIBZ010000020.1:0-3455 GCA_964537445.1 uncultured Dehalococcoidia bacterium
TCCACCAGGACTACATCTCCGTCGCGGATATCGGACGAATGGCGGCAGCGGCGTTCGCCGACCCGGACAAGTTCAACGGAGCATCGATCGATCTCGTCGGCGACCGGCTCACCCAGACCGGGACGGCGGACGTGCTCGGCAGAGTGCTCGGCAAAGACATCGCGTACGAGCAGCTCGGCCGCGAGCGGATGAACCCGTTCTTCCGCTCGTTCATGGAGTGGCTTGAGGAGAACGACGGATACGGTGTGAACCCGCCGCGCGATGTAGTGGAAAAGTGGGGACTGCCCTTGGTGACGCTCGAGGAGTGGCTCAGATCCGAGGGGTGGGGAGCCGACTAGGTCCCAGCCGCCATCGCGGCTCTATCCAGCGGAGTTCTTCAGCGCCTCGACGGTCCTCCGAATGCCGTCCTCGAAGCTGACCCGCGGCCTCCACTCGAGCTCTCGTTCCGCCCGCGACGCGTCGAGATAGATCCGTTGGACCTCCCCGGTTCGGGCCGGGGCGTGGGTCGGACCACCCGGATACCCGGTTTCGCTCGCCAGCAGTTCGAAGATCCTCAGAACGCTGGTGCCGATGCCCGTACCGAGGTTGAAGGTCGGCCCGCCAGCGACACGGTCAGGGCTGACCGCCCGCAAGTTGGCCTCGATGATGTCGTCCACATAGACGTAATCACGTTCCTGCCTGCCGTCGCCGAAGATCGTCACAGGCTGCCCCGCGAGCATGCGGTTCGCGAAGATCGCGATGACCCCGGCCTCCCCATGCGGGTCCTGGCGGGAGCCATAGATGTTCCCGGGTCGCAGGGCCGTGTACGAGAACCCTGCCGCGGAGGCAAGGACTCTCAAATAACCTTCGGTCGCAAGCTTGCTGGCCCCGTAGACCGACAACGGCCTCGCGGGGTGCTCCTCGTCACGCGGCACCGACACCGGTTCGCCGTAGATGGCGCCCCCGTCGACGTGAACACGAAATGCCCAATCGGCCAACCTTCGCACGCCTTCAACAGATTGAGAGTTCCGGACACGTTGATCCCCACGTCGTCCGCTGGGTCTTCCATCGACCGAACGACGCTAGCCTGGGCGGCGAGGTGAAACACGACCTCCGGGCGCAGGTGGCCAAGAGCGTCGCCGAGGTCGGAAGAAGTGAGGTCGATCTCATGGAACGTCGCACGTTCGTTGACGTTCTCCCATTTGCCGGTCCGAAGGTTGTCGACTACGTCGACGGCCCAGCCGTCGCCGACTAGGCGATCAACCAGGTGCGACCCGACGAATCCCGCTCCTCCCGTGACGAGGGCGTTCCTGGGGGTTGGCTGCGTGGTCACGCTCAGCGAGCGGGCGAGGATGATCCCGCGGCTTCGCGCGAGGAAAGCGTTTCGATCTTCGCCGCAAGGGCCGTCAACAGCTGGTCAAATGAAGCAGCGAACGCCGCGACGCCGTCATCTTGAAGCTTCGCAGTCACCCGGGCGATATCGATACCCATCGCGCCGAGACGCTCCAGCAGGGCCTCCGCCTCCGGAACTCCGGCTGAGAGCGTGGTTCGCACGTTTCCGTGGTCCCGGAACGCATCGACCGTCTTTGGTGGGATCGTGTTCACCGTCTCGGGCCCGATGAGTTCCTCGACGTACAGCACGTCGCGGTAATCGGGGTTCTTCGTGCTCGTGCTGCCCCAGAGGACACGCTGTGCCCGTGCACCGCGCGCGCGCTGCCGTTCGAACCTGCCCGACCGGAATAGCTCCTGGAACCGCGCATAAGCCAATTTCGCGTTTGCGATAGCGGCTTTCCCGCGCATCCTCAGCGCTTCCGGCGTACCAATACGGTCCAGTTCGACGTCGACCGCCGTATCGACCCGGCTCACGAAGAACGAAGCGACCGATGCGACATGACTCGGGTCGGCGCTCCGCTCGACTCCCCGGATGAACGCCTGGGCCGCGTTCTCATAGTGGTCAGAGACGGAAAAGATCAGCGTCACATTGACGTTGATATCGGAGGCGATCAGTTCCTCGATCGCCGGCATTCCTTCCGCCGTGGCCGGAACCTTGATCATCAGGTTCGGCCGGTCAACCAGGCTCCAGAGGCGTTTCGCCTCGTCGAGCGTCCCCTGAGTATCTCGGGCGAGGTGAGGAGAGACTTCGAACGATACGAAGCCGTCGCGTCGGTCGGACGATCGATAGATGTCGTCAAGCGCATCGGCGGCCGCGCGGATGTCCTTGACCGCCAGCGCCTCATAGACGCGTTTCGTATCGGCTCCGGTTCCGCTCGTTATCTCGTTATGGATGTCCGCGTTGTAGTCGTCGCTTCCGGAGATGGCCGCTTCAAAGATCGAGGGGTTGCTGGTCAGGCCCCGAAGCCCGTCCTCCTCCACCAGGCGCTGGATCCCACCGCGCGACACGAGATCCCTATCGATGTAGTCCACCCAGAACGACTGGTCATGGTCGTGGAGGGTTTTCAGCGGGTTGGTCATCGCGGGCTCCTTTCGCCCAATGAATCCATCGTACGACAGTCCCGCCCGTGTTCTATGAGGCCTCTTCCGATTCGTAGATGAGGGTCTCCGGGCGGAACACCTCCCAAACGAACCACATCCCGTTCTCCGCGTGCAGCGGATCGAGTTGGGTACCCGCCAGCTCGCCGCTTTGCGCCCGTCCCAACAGGGTCCATTCACTCCCGGTCTGATCGTCAACGAAGCCGCCTGATGCGGCTGACGTGAAGGTCAAAACTCGCCCGTCGGGACGTTCAGGGTCGAACGCGGCCGCGGAACCGATGTCCCTTGATTCAGCGATCACCTCCTGGTCCAGCGGTGACAGCATCCCTGATCTCCAGAAGACCACTACATCCTGGTCCCCAACTGTCGTCTCGGTCACTCTGGCATCGGAAAGTGCTTTGAACGGGAATGCCATCGACACCCCACCAGCCTCGACTCCGAGCACCCGTTCGATCGGGTCTAGCCGCTGATCGAGTTCTCCATAGAACAAATACGGCCGGTTGTTTGGCCAGTCGTAGTTCAGATATGCGGTGAAGCCGTAGCCACCGTGAAACTCGGTCGGAGTCGACTCTGGGGACAGGATGGTCCCATTCGGATAGGTCCGGACGAATTCGGCGAAGGAGGTGATGAAGACCGGGACGGGTTCGAGGGTCTTCCCTGCCATATCCCCAACCACAGCCTGCCCGGTTACCTGCTGCCACCAGGAATCCGTTGCGTCATCCCACATCAACTGGTTGGAGTGCCGCAACGTGCCGGTGGACCCAAATGTCAACGTCCTGTCGTCCACGGTCCGTTCGAACGCCAGGGCCGTGTAGCACAGCGCGCAGTAGGTCACGACAATCGGTTCGCCTCCCACCGTGTCGTTCACGATTTCGTGGATCGTGAGCATCGCCATCGGATATGCCCGCGCATCGCCGTCGATCTCCAGCACGACCATGGGATGGTCAGCCGTCATCCAGTCGAACAGGACCGCCACGCCGAGCGGG
>CAZIBZ010000021.1:0-5927 GCA_964537445.1 uncultured Dehalococcoidia bacterium
GCTTCGGCTCTCGTCGGCGTCGGGACGCCCGGTCAGCGGGACAATCGCCGTCAGGCCGGATCGAACTCCCGCAACTGGTCACGCAACCTCGCGCGCCGGGCAGCGGTGTCCGACCTGCGCGCCACCACCTCCTCGAGAAACGAAGTCCGTCGCGACAGCTCTTTGATCACTTGATCGGGATCGGAGCCATCGAACCCGCCCAGAGCCGTCCCGACCTCTCGGTCGTCCGCATGCTCGAACCGTCCGGCCTCTGGGGTCCACCGCATCAGTTCTCGGATCTCTGGACGCTCGGTACCTCCGACGAGCGCGAGCGCCCGCGCACCGCGACCATCCCTGCGGCTCTCACGCAGGTTCAACACCAGGTCCAGGCTGCCAGCTACGAGCTCTGGGTCCAGCATCAACGGTTGACCCGAGAACGTCCCGACCACCTCCCCAGACGTCGACGCATGCAGCGTTCCAACGAACGGCAACCCTCGCTCTCGTGCCAGCAACAGCGACCGCACGTCATCGCCCCACAGGTACCGCCCGGGGATCCCGGAAGACACTTCGTTGACGACGAGATACGGCTTTGATCCTCCATCGGTCGAATTGAACGCATCAGCGGGGAACTCACCGCCTACCGGCAGGAACCGCGTGCCGTCGGGAACGAGTGCCAAGAGGGCGGCGGCCGTCGTCGATTTCCCGGCCAGTCTGGGACCGGCAGCGACGAGCATCGAGCATCGACGGGCCAATCCGTACCAGATCGTCGCCACAAGTCGAGCGTCCAGGCTGCCGACGCGAATTAGCTCGTCAACGTCGAATGCCCCATCGACCCCCATCCACTCGATGAGGTCCTCGGGTTCCGGGACCGGCCCTCCCGGTGTCGGTGCGAACACGGAAGATCTGGCTCAGCGTTGGCTAAGCGACCGCCGACCTCTTGTCATTCATGTAGTCCACTAGGACGTACTCGCCAAGCTTGTCCGGTGACGTGAAGAACGCTCGGCCGCGATTCAGCTTCGTCATCTGCCGCACGAAGTTCACCAAGTAGTACGCCATCTCCAGCATGAACACGTTGATCACGATGCCCTCTTGCGTGCACCGCCTGACCTCACGCAGCGTCTGGTCCAGCGTCCTCGGGCTCGGCGGGTACGTGAAGTGCGGCGCGCCCCCTTCCAGGTGTGCCGTCGGTTCTCCATCCGTGACCATGATCACCTGGCGCGTTCCAACCCGGTGCTTGTTCAGGAGTTGGCGAGAGAGCATCAGCGCGTGCTGCATGTTCGTGCCGGGTGAGTACCCGCCCCATGTCGCCTTGATCAGGTCCTCGCCCTTCAGCTCCAAGGCGTAGTCGGCGAAACCGACCACATATAAATGGTCTCTGGGGTACTGCATCTTGATCAGGGTGTGGAGCGCCAGCGCGACCTTTTTGGCAGCCTCAAAGCTCCCACTGATCGCCATCGACCGGCTCTGGTCGAGAAGGATCACCGTGCTCGCCTGCGTCATCTTCTCGTCGCGATAGATCTCGAAGTCGTCCGGCTGGAGTTGGATCGGCGTCCCGGCGCCACGCCGGAAGACCGCGTTCTTCACCGTCTGCGGCAGGTGGATGTTGAACGGGTCCCCAAACTCGTACAGCTTCGTGTCCTCTTCGGTCTTTTCACCCAGGATCCCGTGCTTGGGCATCTCGTGCGCACCCAGCCGGTCCTCTCGCAGCTTCGAGAAGAGGTCTTTCAATGCCTTCTCGCCGATCTTCCTTATCCCCTTCGGGGTCAGCTCCATCTTGTCTTTATCGTTCTGCCGGATGTAGCCGGCCTGTTCGAGTTCCTCTTGGAGCCGCTTCAGCCAATCAAGGTCGCGCGCCGATTCGTCGCCCAGAAGCTCTCGCAGCTGTTCCTCATCTATCTGGTCCATGTCGCCACGGCGCTCCGCGCCACGCATCTGCGCTTCGAGTTCGTCGATCCGCTGCAGTTCCTCCATCACGCGCATCGCTTCGCCGAAAGACAGGTTTTCCTCGCCCGCGAACGGGTAGTTCTGCCGCATGTCTTCCATCGGCATCAACATGTTCATCATCGATGACAGTTGCGCCAGCTGTTGTTGGAGCTCTGGGTCGTTCAGTGCCGCCTCCATCGTTTCCTGTAGCTGTTGGCGCAGGTCGTCTGGGAGGCTGTCCATCATCGATTGCATCTGCGACATCTGACCCGCTAGCTGCTCCAGCAGTTCATCCAGGTTTTGCGGCGGGTCGTCGCCGAAGAGCGGGCCCCACTTCTCCATGAATTCGTCGAATTTCGGCTCAGTGCCTTGGACGCGGTCCTGGAGCATCTGGTTCAGGTCTTGAAGCATCTCTTTCGTCGCACTCATCTGCTCTGGAGAGATGTTCTGCATTTGCTGCATCATGTTCTGCATGTAGGAGTTCATCGCCTCCTGTCGCAGAGAGTCCAGCAGCTCCTTGAACTTATCTCGGGCCTCTTCGTCCATGAAGTCGTAATCGCCCAGTTCCTTGATCGTTCCGCCTGGATCCTTCGGAAGGTCGTCCATGAACTGCATCTTGCGCTCCGCAAGTCCCTGGAGAGTACGGGCCGCGGTCGGGTCCATGGTTCCGCCGCGCTGACCACCCTGGGGTTGGCCGCCCTGTTGTTCACCGTCCGGCGACTCCTGCCCGGCCTGATCACCCCCGCCGTCCTGTGACCCGTCCTGATCCTGCGCCTCGCGTGATTCCCTGGCGCGTTGAAGCTCGTCTTCGAGGTTCTTCAGGAATTCCTTCAGGTCTTCTTCGGCGGAAAGGGACGACTTCTCTCCCTGAGAGCGATTTCCGTCTTGCTCGTTTCCTTCTGAAGGTGACTCACCGGGCTGAGTGGTCTCAGGCTGCACCGACGGGGGAGGAGCATCCCGGAGCGCGTCCTCTGCATCGCGCAGGCGGTCCGACAGCGTGCTCGTTTCCAGGTCTTTGATCTCGTCGAGCTTCTCCTGGATTCCCTCCATCACGGAATTCAGGTTGTACCGGTCCATGTGCTCCTGCCGCTGCTGCCGCAGTCGCTCCATCATCTGGCGCAGGCCTTCGATGTTCCGACCGTCCGGCGTATCCAGGCCGCGCATCGCCATTCTTCGCAGCGCGCGCTGGAGGTCGCCGCTGTTCATCAGGTCATCGCTGATCGCGTCCATCAGGTCTTCGGTCGTCGCCGGGAACGGCTCCTGTGTGTTGTCCCAACGGCCGTAGCGGAAGTTGACCATAGAGTGACCCCTCTACCTGTTACGGAAGCGTCCCCGCGAAGTGGTGCTCCGGCTCCATCGGGACCGGCGCATCGCCGTTCGCACGTTGGCGGCCATAATACTCCAGCGGTTGCCATCTACCACGCGCGCGCGTCCACCGAGGGTGTCCCGCGATTACATAGCTCGGTTGGGATTCGAGTTCCGCTCCGCGATGTCCAGCACCTCTCGGACAACCGCTTCGACGGTCATCCCCCCGCTCTCCACCACGTATGCCTCTGTTGCGGCGGCTAGCGGAGAGTCTTCTCGCGTCCTGTCACGTTCGTCGCGGGCTTCGATGTCAGCCAGTACGCTCAGGTACGAAACGGAAGCCGCGTTGTCACCCTTTGACTCCTCGATGTGTCTCCGGCGTGCCCTCACCGCGGCGGGAGCGTCCAGGTAGATCTTGGTCGGCGCCTGTGGCAGCACGACGGTCCCGATGTCTCTGCCGACCATCACGATTCGTCCCGTCGCTGACAACGCCAACTCCCGCTGCTTCCCGACCAGCACGGCTCGAACGTGGGACCGAGACGCGACGCTCGATGCGAACCGCGAGACCACCGGGTCCGAAAGGCGGTCGGTCACGTCGGAATCATCGACGCTGATGGAGATCTGTCCACGGACCGCATGCACCTCTGTTCCTTTCGCCACGGCCTCCAGCGCATCATCGTTGTTCGTATCTATCCTGCGTTCCGCGGCCACATACCCCACCGCTCGGTACATGAGGCCTGTGTCCAGGGTCAGCCACCCCAACGCCTCGGCGACCAACCGCCCGATCGTCGTTTTTCCTGCGGCAGCGGGGCCATCGATCGTGATCGGCCCGCGGACTTCCTCGCCATCGATGGTCATCGCGCATCATCGCACGCGGGCCACGCCGTCCCGCTTGTATCTAGCGCGCTATAATCCCCGCCATGAACGGCTTGGACTTCGCTCTCATCGCGTTGCTCGCTATCCCCACCTTCATGGGGTTCCGCAGCGGCCTCATCAAGATGGTCGCCAATCTCGTCGGCATCATCGTCGGGATCACCTTGGCGGGCCAGTTCGGCGGCAACGTCGCCGAAATCTTGAACGGGTTCATGGACAACGAGACCATCAGCGGGATTCTCGGGTTCGTCATCATCGTCGCCATCACCCTGTTTATCGCAACGCTGATCGGCAACGTCATCCGGAAGGCGCTTACATTCGTTTTCCTGGGTTGGCTCGATAAGGTCGCGGGGACGGCACTCGGGCTGCTCGTCGGAGCCATGTTCGCAAGCGTCATCGTCTTCATCGTCGATTTCGTTCCGTTCGAAACGGCTCAAGACCTGATCGCCGGATCGACGCTCGCTGAGGTCTTCCTCGACGTGATCTTCCCGCTCGCGAACGTCCTGCCCGGTGACCTCGAGGATCTAGTGGCATCCGTACTGTGATGAGGGCCGTGTGAAGGGATGGTCAGCGATCTAACGAACGAGGTCGATGAATCGCCTCGTCGGAACGCCGCTCAACTCCTGAACGCGGCCGTTCTCGTCCTTAATGGCAACTACGAACCGCTTAACGTTACGCGCGTACGCCGCGCCGTTCTGCTCCTGATCATTGGTAAGGCGGAGATGATCGAAAACGGCCGTGGCCAACTCCTCTCAGCCTCTGAAACGCTCGATATCCCGTCCGTGATTCGCCTCGCTACCTACGTCAAACGACCACTCGCGCCACGACGCCTCACGCGGAGAGAGGTATTCAACCGGGACCGCCAGATCTGCCAGTACTGCGGCGACACCGCTCGTGACTTGACCCTGGATCACGTGCTCCCTCGGTCGCGCGGTGGCGGCAACAGCTGGGAGAACGTCGTTTCCGCATGCGTCCGTTGCAACCACCGGAAAGCCGGGCGGACCCCACGCGAGGCCAACATGCGCCTGCTGCGCGAACCCGGACCACCATCCCCGAACCCGTACTACCCCTTCTACCGATTCCTCAACGTCCATGAGGACTGGCGGAAGTTCGTTCCCGGGTCCGAAGACCGTTCCGTGCAGTCTGAAGGCTCGGATCGAACGAACACGTCGTCCCGGCGGAAGTAGATCGGCGTGCCCACGCCAGAATCGGAATCTAACGGGCAAAACAACCACCTCGACGGCCATGCTGCTGCCACCGTCGGGAGCGAAAAGGCCCGCATCGCCTCATTGGGGCGCATCCGCGAGGTCATCTTCGGGATGCAGGATGGCCTCATCAGCACCGCCATTCTTGTCTCGTCGGTCTACGGGGCTACCGAGGACAACTTCCTGACGATCGTCGCCGGGCTCGCCGGCGGCCTCGGTGGCATGGCCTCGATGGGTACCGGGAGCCTGCTATCGTCCCGGGCCGAGAAGGAGTTCACGCAGGCCGAGATTCGGCGTGAGGTCGAGAGGATCTCTTCCGACCCAGAGCAGGAACACGACGACATGGTCGAGATCCTCCGTCGTGAGGGTTTGTCTGAGGCGGACGCGGTCATCGTCACGGACAAACTGATCGGAAGCCCTACCATCTTCGTCAGGACCATGATCGAAAAGGAACTCGGGCTGTCTCCAGACGAGGCCACGGTCCCCTGGAAAGACGCAGTTGTAATGTCCGCGTCGTTCCTGTTGGGTGCCGCCGTCCCGATCGTTCCGTACCTCCTCCTCGATGGTGGACTTGTGGTCGCCCTCTCGCTCATTGGGACCGGGGTCGCGCTGTTCGCGATGGGCGTCGGAAAGACCGTGCTC
>CAZIBZ010000022.1:0-3725 GCA_964537445.1 uncultured Dehalococcoidia bacterium
ACGGCGCTGGACCTGCCGATGATCGACGTCGTGCTGGTGGAGACTCCGAATCCCACTGGGCCATTCGGGGCACGCGGAGTGGGTGAGGCCTGCATCATCACGCCGATCTCCAGCGTCGCGAACGCGATCCACTCGGCGACGGGTGCGCGGCTGTTCCGCTCTCCGTTCACTCCCGAGCGCGTTCTCGAGTCGCTGGCAGACGGATCTGGAGGAGCGTCCTAGCTGGCCGCGCCCTTCTGATTCGAACCAACTGCCGATGAGCAGTCATCGGCGGCCGCGGCGTGCCTGGCTCGTCCACCGCGTTCGGTTCCGGGAATCAGAACTCCGACTCTTCGGTCGTCGGGTGGTACTTCGACAGGTCATTGACGCCGGCCTGGAGCAGAACCTCTTCGTCCGTCAGTAATTGGCCGGTCGTTTCCGTTGGAGAGCGGCCGATTAACTCCACGGCGGCATCGGCGAACAAGCTCGCGTGGAGTCCGCGGGGTTCGCCTTCCCGGGTGGTCCGGCCACCGAACGTGTCGCGTGGCGAAGCGGGCCAAAGGGCGATGATCGCGATGTTTTCATTCTTGACTTCGCCGGCGACGATCCCGACCAGCTCCGCCGCGGCGTTCTTCGCCAGACGGTAGATCGGATTGAAGCCCCTGCCGCCTCCCGTCGAAGGCGCTACACCTGTGTGACGAGGATGATGCTACCGCTGCCGCGCTCGTTCATAGACGGGTAGGAACCGGTGATGAGCGCGCCGGTCGCGCGGGTGTTTGCGTTTCAGACCAGTCCTCATCTCCGCATCGGTGTTTCCACGACACGTCCCTTGGTGACCGCCGCCGCGTTGTGAACAAACGATGTCGACCCCACCAAGTTCCGACAGGATTTGCTCCAGGAGAGCGTCGACCTGCTCTGCGTTGCCAACGTCGGTACGGACGGGCAAGGCCTTTCCGCCGCGTTCTGCGATCTGGTCGGCAGTTTCCCGAATCGTTCCTGGCAGGCGGCCCCCGGGTTCCTCGCTTCGACCCACGATGGCGACCGACGCTCCCCTGTCCGCGAGCGCGAATGCCGTCGCCTTCCCCAGCCCACGGCTCGCCCCAGTGACGATCGCGACTTTGCCTTCGATGGCCATTCGGACCCTCCCGGATCCCCGCGCTCCGTCGTTACCGTCTTCTGGCCGTGAGCTCCCAGATCCCCTCGGTCCCGACCCGCTCGACCTCGGCCTTGAGCGATTCGAGGGAGGCTTTCATCATTGCCTCCCAGCTCGATCGGAGGCTGTCGATCCTTGTCTCATCGACGTCTTCAGCGAAGGTGGTGGTATCGATCTGCATGCTCTTCCGTCCCGTGTAATCGAGTTCGAACTTTCGCTCGAAGCGCAGTCCTTCGGCGGATGACGCAAACGTGATGAGCCACGGGAAGTCGTCCTCGGCGAGCGTCGCCTCAATGGTCATTGACTCGCCCCCGACCACCAAGACCATCTCGAGCGTCGATCCGCTGTGCCAGGAGGCGCCGTCCGTCCAGCGCGCTTCCTTGCAGGTCGTGTTCCAGTTTGGCCACCCTTCGAGATCTCGGAAGATGTTCCAAACCGCTGGGGGCGGCGTTGCGATATCGATCTCCGCGGAGATCACTTTGCGGTTGTCGTTGGTCATCGGGCGGCCTCCTTTGAGCGGTCCGTAGTTACGCGTACCGAGCGGTCGCCATCGCCGTGACGGCAAGTACGAGCAAGCCGAAGTTGATCTTGCCAATGAGCCAGAGGCGGCTTTCGATCCGCGCGACCCGCTCGGTCGCCCCCGGGCCCGGCTGCTCTCCCTGGAGCACCTGTTCGGCGAGATGGGCGCCAAGGGCGTCCAGCCGCCACCTCTGTAGGCGGACCAGGCCGTCGCCGATGATCAGCGCCAGGACGCCCATAGCTCCGCCGAAGAGGATCGTGCGCCCCCAAGGGGTCGAAAAGAAGATGCTGTAGTCGTTGCGACCCAGGATCAGGATCATCGTTGCGCCGGATAGGACCGTCACGATCGACGCTCCCAGAAGCGCAGGGCCCATCACCGGCAACATGGGGCCCATCGTGCGCCGAAGCGCGCCCGGCCCCTGAGAACGCAGCTGCGGTTCCAGCAATAGCGTCAGGAATGCGATCGAACCCACCCAAAAGATCCCAAGACCAATATGAAGGACTCGGAGAACCACCAGCGAAACGCGTACCCAGTCTGGATCCACTCGTTCGTACGCTCCTGATGAAGTCGTTCCGCGCCATAGCCTCCGGTGCGGGACGCGGGATATTGTAGGTGGGCCCACGAGACAAACGTCGAAGTTATGAGAAGATAAACCGGTCGAGCGTACCGGGGCGAGGTCCAATCTGGGGTGACACGCTCACTCTCGACGAATCAGGGGGAGGTGACTATGCGCGACTTCGAATACACGGCGCCCACATCCATCGACGAGGCTGTTCAAGCGTTCGCTGGCGCAAACGGCAATGCCAGAGCTCTCGTTGGAGGAACTGATCTGATCGACCAGATCCGCGTTGGCAGGCGGACGCCCGAGCTGGTGATCGACATGAAGCGGATCCCAGAATTGAATGTCCTCGAGTACTCGGCCAGCACCGGCCTACGAATCGGTGCTGCGGTATCGTGCGCTCGAGTGCACAACCATCCGGACGTTGCCGCGAATTACCCGGGAATCGAGATACCTACGGGGTTCGTCGGGTCCGTGCAGATCCAGAATCGTGGGTCGATCGGCGGGAATATCGGGAACGGCGCCCCTTCGGGCGATACCATCTCGCCGCTGATCGCGCTGAACGCGACCGTGACAATTACGGGACCGCGTGGCCAGAGGGAGGAGCCCCTCGAGGGCATCTTCGCCGGGCCCGGCCAACTGACCCTCCAACCGGACGAGTTCCTGGTGGAAGTCAAGGTCCCGCCACCAGCACCTCGTAGCAGTAGCCACTATGTGCGGTTCATCCCGCGTGCCGAGATGGACATCGCCGTCGCCGGCGTCGGGGTTTCAATGACGGTTGCCGATGGCGGACGCGTGGAAGAAGTGGGAATCGTGCTCACATCTGTCGCACCGACCCCAGTGAGGGCCACCGCGGCGGAGGGAGTCGTGCGAGGGCAACAATTGACCCGCGACATCGTCCGACAGGCTGGAGAGAGCGCCGTCGAGGCGGCGAGCCCGATCTCAGATGTCCGGGGATCGGCCGAGTACCGCATCGAACTGGTCAAAGTGCTGACGCGTCGCGCGCTTGCTTCGTGTGCCGGCCAGCTTGGCGTAGAGGTCGGCTGACCGCTCACAGCGATCGAGCAGCCGTACCGAATAATCGAATCAGTCAGGGAGAAACCGATGGCAAAGCGACGAATCGTCAGTTTCGAAGTGAATGGAGACAACGTCGAGGTCGCGATCGAGCCGCGACAGACCCTTCTTGAAGTCCTCCGCGACGAGTTGGAGCTCACAGGGGCGAAGGAAGGTTGCAGCAACGGGAACTGCGGCGCCTGCACGGTGATCGTCGATGGCGTCACGATCGACTCCTGCTGCTCGCTGGGGGTGGAGATGGAGGGCCGCCAGATCAAGACGGTCGAAGGCCTGGCCAACGGAACCGAGTTGCACCCGATCCAACAGGCGTTCATCGACAACGGTGGCCTCCAGTGTGGTATCTGCACCCCAGGCTTCCTCATGTCCACCGCGTTCTTGCTGGAGAACAACCCTCATCCGACCGAGGAAGAGATCCGCTTGAACCTCGCCGGAAACCTGTG
>CAZIBZ010000023.1:0-4848 GCA_964537445.1 uncultured Dehalococcoidia bacterium
GTCGCTGGTAGTACCGTTCGTCGACAAGTGCATGACGTTGGGCACCTGGCAACGGGTGGTGATGATGGATTTCGACACGACGCCCCCGCGCACCCGGGAAGTGGTGCTGCAGGTGATGGGCGAATAACGGCGACCACAGCCGCCACTGAAAAACGCCGCCCCATCCAGGGGCGGCGTTTCTATACGGAGCAGGCCTGCTTAATTCAGGTTGGCCTGAAGGGCTCCGATCTGCTCTTCGGCCTCGTCGACCATGTTCATGAGGATCTCTTTGGCCGGCTTGCGCTCGGTGAGCATTCCGCTGATCTGGCCGGAGGGGTTTCCGATAAGGTCCAGGCGTCCGGCCTCGCGGGCCGCCTGGGTGAACGGCGCCTGAATCAGGCCCTGCAGTGGCATGGGAAGCGCTTCGAGACCGGAAGCTGCCCACTTTTGCTTGACCTCGTTCGTGAAGCTGCGCTGCTGCTTCCCGGACGAGAACTTGCTGAGGGTGAACTGATCTGATCTGCCGTTGAGGATCTGCTGCTGGTGCACTTCGGGGATGTTGTTCTCCTCGGCTACGAGGAAAGCCGTGCCTACCCACACGCCCTGCGCTCCGAGAGCCAGCGAGGCGGCGACGTGACGGCCCGAACCGATCCCGCCGGCGGCCAGGACCGGGCGCGGGCTGACGGCATCGACGATCTGCGGGACGAGGACGAAGGTCGAGATGTTGCCGGTGTGCCCCCCGGCTTCGGTGCCCTGCGCGGTGATGATGTCGACGTCGGCCGCGACGTGGCGCGCAGCATGACGGACCGCGCCACACATACCGATGAACTTGGTGCCGATCGAGTGGCCTCGCTCGGTGAACGAGGCTGGAGGTTCGCCGGTGGCGGCTGCGAAGACCGGGACCTGGTTATCGAGGATGACCTCGATCTTCCTATCCAGAAGGTCGGTCGACATCGGCTCGGCCTCCTTGATCTCGGCGGGGCCGATGTTGTATTCGTCCATGAGCTCCTGAACGACCGCGACGTGCCCTGGGTACTGGCTCGACACCTGGGCATAGAGCTCACGTGTGCTGGTCGCGGTCACCTCGGCACGCGTGGCAGGGAGCAGGAAGTCGACCCCGTACGGCCGGTCGCCGATCTGTCGCTTCAACTCCCTGATCCCGGCGTCCAGCTCCTCGACGGTCGCGAAGTTATCGCCCAAGACCCCAAGACCACCGGCCTTGGAGACCTCGGCCACGAGCTTGATCGGCGTTGGTGCTGTTTCCTGGGTACCACCGACGGCCATACCGGCGAGGATGATCGGATATTCGATTCCCAACTCGTCGCAGAGCGGAGTTCGCAGTTTGTTCGCCATGTTTCCCCCAGTTACCGAGTCGGCTGATGCTGTCCAGAGCTTTAGTTATCAGGTCAGCTGATGACGGTCTTCAAGCCAGCGATGGTCTCCTCGGCCTCGTGGACCATGTCGAGGAGGATGTTCCGGGCTGGGCGGCGCTCGTTCAGCATGCCGCCGATCTGGCCGCCGGACGCGGTGTTGATGTCCCAGCGAACGGCCTGACGGGCAGATTCAGCCAAAGGGTCCATGAGGACGCCCTGGAGCGGCATCGGGAGCGCCTGGAGCCCAGACTTTTCCCAATCCTCTTTGACCTGGCTCTTGAAACCGCGCTGCTGCTTGCCGGTGCTGGACTTACTGAGTGTGAAGTCCTCGGACCGACCGCCGAGGATCTGGTCCTGGTGCTGGGTCGGGATGTCGTTCTCCTCCGCAACCAGGAAAGCGCTGCCGCACCAGACCGCCTGGGCGCCCAGCGCCAGGGCAGCGGCGACCTGTCTGCCCGAACCGATACCACCGGCCGCCATGACCGGGATCGGAGCGATCGCGTCGACCACCTGTGGGATGAGCGGGAACGTGGCGATGTTGCCGGTGTGGCCGCCCGCCTCCGTGCCCTGTGCCCCGACGAAGTCGACTCCCGCGGCCTTCTGTCGCAGGGCGTGGCGGGGAGCACCGACCATCCCGCCGACCTTCATGCCCTGTTCCCGGGCCAACGGAACGACCCACGACGGATCGCCGAGGCCAGCGACGAAGACCGGAACCTTGTGGTCGAGGACCACTTCGATCTGCTTCCGCAGCTGGTCCTGCGTCATCGCCGGTTCTTCGTCCTTCAGAGCGACATCGGAGAGGTTGTACTTCTCCATCATGTCCCTGACGAACGCCACGTGCTTCGGGTAATCGATCTCGATGCGAGCCCGCATCTCGGCCTTGGTTTCCACTTTCATGTCCGCCATCGTGGCGGGGATCAGCAGGTCGATGCCAAATGGACCCGAGCTGAGCTTCCGGAACTCCCGGATACACCAGTCGATCGTTTCGAGCTTCCTAGATCCGCACCCCATAACCCCGAGTCCACCGGCGTTGGTGACGGCCGCCGCGAGCCTGGGTGGGCTCGGCATCCCGTCGTCCTGTCCAAGCGACATCCCCGCGAGGATCACAGGGTGCTCGATGCCGAGCATGTCACTCATCGGCGTGCGTAAACCGGCCATGACTGTCCCCCCTTGCACCCGTCAGGTAGCCCGTACGAACGGCGCCATGGTAGACCTGCCCCCTTGGTGTCGCAACTGGGATGCGAGGGAGACTTCAGCGCGGAATGCCACCGGTACACTGGCGCCGATGTTTCCATTCGCAAGACTGTTCGGGTCCCCGTTTCCTCTAATCGGGATGGTCCACCTGGCGCCGCTGCCGGGTTCTCCCCGTTGGGGCGGGAGCATGGAAGCGCTGCTCGCGCGGGCGACGCGAGATGCCCGGATCCTCGCCGGCGAAGGGATCGACGGGCTGATGGTCGAGAATTTCGGGGACACGCCGTACACACCGGGGCGTGTCGACGCGGTCACGGTGGCCGCAATGGCGGTGGCAATCACGGCGGTCTGGGAAACGGCGCCGGAGATCCCCGTGGGCGTAAACGTGTTGCGCGCGGATACACGCTCGGCCCTGGGACTGGCGGTTGTCACCGGCGCGAGGTTCGTCCGAACCAATCTGTTGACTGGCGCTCTCGTCACGGACCAGGGGTTGATATCGAGCGAGGCCTACGAGGCGCTGCGAGAACGACGTTCACTGGGGGCCGAGGTGTCGTTGCTGGCGGACGTTTTGAGCAAACACGCGGTCCCGCTGGGGAACGAGACGACGATCGAACTAGAGGCTCACGCCGCCGCGTACCGCGGCCTAGCCGACGGCTTGATCGTGAGTGGGGACGAGACAGGCGTCTCCGCGGACGCTTCGGATCTCAGGCGGGCCCGCGAGGCGGTGCCCGACCGTCCGGTGCTCATCGGCAGCGGACTGGATGAGGCGAACCTGACGTCCTTGTTGCCACTCTCGAACGGCGCGATCCTTGGCACGGCGTTGAAGGTGGATGGGGAGACCGAAGGCCCCGTCGACGCCGAGCGGGTGCGGCGCATCGTGAAGCTCGCTCGTACTCTTCTATAGCCGGTTCCCAGAAGGGACCCCCATATACTGAACCGGCCATGACTTCGTCTATGTTGGACCAGATGGGCGCGTCTCTCGAGGCTCTCGAACAGCGTTTCGAGCAACTCGAAGCGGAGATGGCGCAACCGGAGGTGGCTGCCGACTACAACCGCCTGGAAAAACTCGCGCGGCAGCGGGCGTCGATGGAAGGGACCGTCGAGCGATACCGCAGGTACCGGAAGATGCGCGACGATCTCGAGGGAGCGCGAGAGGTCCTGAAGACGAGCGACGACGCGGAACTGAAGGAACTCGCTGGCGAGGAGGCCAGGGAACTGGAACCCGCTCTAACCACGCTGAGTGAGACGCTCCGTCTGGACCTCCTGCCGAAGGATCCGCGAGATGAGAAAGACATCATCGTGGAGATCCGGGCCGGCACGGGTGGAGACGAGGCGGCCCTCTTCGCCGGGGACCTGTTCCGGATGTACACACGGTTCGCGCAGGTCCATGGGTGGGGAACCGATGTGATGAACGCGAACGAGACAGGGATTGGTGGCTTCAAGGAAGTGATCTTCGGTGTGCGGGGTGAGGGTGCGTACGCACGGTTGAAGCACGAATCCGGCGTCCACCGCGTCCAGCGCGTGCCCGTGACAGAGGGGTCGGGCCGGATCCACACGTCGACGGCGACCGTCGCCGTGCTTCCCGAAGCAGACGAGGTGGACATCAACGTGAAGGACGAAGACGTTCGGGTGGACGTTTTCCACGCGGGCGGCGCGGGTGGCCAGAACGTCAACAAGGTGGCCACGGCTATTCGATTGACGCACCAGCCGTCCGGGGTCGTCGTAGTGTGCCAGGACGAGCGGTCACAACTTCAGAACCGCATCAAGGCGTATACGATCCTGCGCGCGCGGCTGATGGACCTGGAGGTCCGCAAACAGGAGGAGGAACTCTCTGCGACGCGGCGATCACAGGTCGGGACGGGCGAGCGTTCGGAGAAGGTACGGACGTACAATTTCCCAGAGAACCGCGTCTCGGACGAGCGCGTGAAGCTGAAGCTTCATACGTTGGACCGCTTCTTGGACGGCGAGATGGACGTGCTTCTCGACGCGCTCACGACCGCCGAGCAAGAGCGGATCCTGGCGGAGAGCGCCGTCGCCTGACGGCACGAACGTCTCGCGACGCCGACCAGATGGCCGGCTCCGAACCACACACGACCGTTCGCGACCTCCTCACCGAGGGGAGGAGACGCATCGCCGGATCGGGGTCGTCGGAACCATTGCTCGAAGCTCGAGTCCTACTGGCGCACGCCCTGAAGCTCGAGCCGAGTGCTCTCCTGACGCAGTCGGACCTCGTGGTGACCGATGGGGACGTGCGTCGATATGAACAACTCGTTGAGCGCCGGGAATCCCATGAGCCGCTTGCTTA
>CAZIBZ010000024.1:0-3884 GCA_964537445.1 uncultured Dehalococcoidia bacterium
CTACGTGCAGCGATTCTTCGAGCCCATCCGCACCATCACGATCCAGTACACGGCGTTCCAGCGGGCCATGGCCTCGGGTGCCCGCATCTTCGAACTGCTCGATATCCGCCCACAGATGGAGGACGCACCCGGGGCCGTTGACCTACCGACGATCGAGGGTGACATTCGCTTCGAGAACGTGTCGTTCGAGTATGTCCCCGATGTCGAGGTGATCCACGACCTGGATCTCCACATTGAGCCGGGCCAGACGGTCGCCTTCGTCGGCCTCACCGGCGCTGGCAAGACGACCATCGGCTCGTTGATCACTCGCTTCTACGACGTGACGAAAGGCCGCATCACAATCGACGGCCACGATGTCCGAGATGTCCACCGAGAGTCCATCGCCCGTCAAACAAGCATGGTCCTCCAGGAGCCATTCCTGTACTCGATCTCAGTGAAGGACAACATCAGGTACCGCCACGACGAGGTCTCCGACGACGACATCGTCCGCGCTGCGAGGATCGTCGGGGCGCACGACTTCATCACCGCGCTCGATGCCGGATACGACACCATCCTCCAGCAGCGCGGTACCAACCTGAGCATGGGCCAGCGGCAGCTCATCAGCTTCGCCCGTGCCGTCGTCGCGGACCCTCGCATCCTGATCCTCGACGAAGCCACCGCGAACATCGACTCCCACACGGAGCGCCTCATCCAGGATGGCCTGGACCGCGTCCTCCGCGGCAGGACCTCCATCGTCATCGCCCACCGGCTCTCGACGATCACGAAAGCTGACCGCATCGCCGTCCTCGATCTCGGCCGCATCGTCGAGAGCGGCACGCACCAGGAGCTACTGGCCGCCAACGGTCGGTACGCCAGCCTCTACGCCATGAACTTCGGCGAGACACTGGAGGGTACGGGCAGCGACCTCAGCGCCGAACGCGAGGGCGCCGAGATACTCGAAGAGATCGCCAACGATTGGGGCGGAGGCGGTGGAACGGGTGGTGGGTAGCTAGTCCGAGACTACGTTCCAGAACTCTCGCTTCCCGGTGTCCACCAGCGGCATCATTCGCTCGAATAGCGGTCCGAACTCCGGTATCGCGAACATCTTCTCCCGTGCCGCTTCCCACGCGCTCAGGCTCGGAAGCGTGTACTCCGAAACGATCGTGAAGAACTCTCCACTCAGGTCCTCCATCAACCGGGTTTCGCCCCCACCAACTTCCCCGATCGCCCTTTCGAGCTTCGGCAGCATCTCCTTGAAAAGGTCCGCCAGGTCCCCGCCGCTCCCGTACTTCGCCTGGAAAACGTCTCTGGCTACGATCATGTGTCGTACCCCCTTGTTCATTCGACGTCTCGATTGGTGAGGAGACATCATATGGACTCGCTTCGCTTCGGCAACACCCGATTCGTACGCTTGATGTGAACCCTGGGAGATAGGCGGCGGACCTGTTGAAGCGACTCATTCGAATCATGACGGTGGGCAGACGACGGTCCGCCATGTTCCTTGCGCTGTTCGCCCTCCCTGCGATCGCCGCGACCGGGACCGCGATCGTCTTCGCCGTCTCGGGGTCTGAACCCGCCGGCGATGTTGCTTCAGAGACGCCGTCTCCAATCGCGGGTCCACCGACCATCGTCGCCGGTGCCAGCCCGGGTACGGATAAGGAAACCCAGGCACCACCGCCTGCCCAGATTCGGCCCTCTCCGGCGATACTATCTTCCGTCCCTCTGCTCGAACAAGATCTGTCCCACCCTGCCGGAAACACGGACCTCTATATCGCGTACATCGCGCTCGGCGACTCGCTCGCGGCCGGCGTTGGAGCCTCCAGCGCCGATCGCGGATACGTCGACGTCTTCCGTCACAGGCTGGAGTTGATCGAAGGTCGATCGATCTCGTTGCTCAATCTCGCCGTATCTGGCGCGACCAGCGCGGAGATCCTCGAGGACCAGCTGCCTCGCGCGCTTCGGCAGATTCAACTGCTCCGTGACGATGGCGATCCGACGACCAGGGTGTCGACCGTCACGCTCAACGCCGGAGGGAACGATCTCAGAGGAGCGCTGGCACTGAGAGTGTGCCTCTCGGACCTGCTCGGCGAACCCTGCCTGGAGGGCCTCAACGCGATCGCGGATGAACTCAGAAACAACCTGGAGACGGTTCTCGGCCCGCTCCTAGAGGGCCCGGGCGAACCCCCAGTCGTCTACTTGATGAACCTCTACAGCCTCTCCGACGAGCGTCTCGGGCCGCTCCAACAGGTGGTCGATTTCGTCACCGCCATGCTGAACGTTGCGATCGCCGAGGCCGGAAATCGTACCGGCGCATTCGTTGTCGACGTATCCGAGACTTTCAGGGATCGCGTCGAAGACCTCACGAACGTCGCCACCGCCGACATCCATCCCAACGACGCGGGGCATCGAGAGCTGGCTATCGCCCTCCTACAAGCCGCGGCCGACTGAGAAACGCTGAGGGATAGGGTGCGACTCCACGGTCACTCACCCCGATCAACCGGTTTCCGCGACGACGCGACGTGGATGCCGTGACGGTCTCTCAGCGATATCCAGATGCTACCTCCCATCCGATGGAGTCGTTCTCATGTGAAATCACGGACCTGCTTGCTGGGATCACGCTTCTGTTGTGCCTGTTGACGATCCTGGCGGGTATGTACCTGATCCAGGGCGATATCGGATGGGATATACGGGATCTACCAGAGCGAGGTTTCCGTACATTCCTCGTGGCCGCGCCGTTGGGTGGGGTCGCGCTGGTGGCGTGGTTAGCCATCGCGTTCGGCGGGCCTGATTGCGACGTAGACACCCCGAAGATCGTTTGATCGGCGTGGTCGGTGGCCACGCTGAACGACTGTCCGAAGAAACCAGCGACTCATCCACCATGCCCCCGATACGCTTAGCTCGAACTGCCATGTGGAACAATCCGATCTTTAAGCTGGCACTCGCGGCGGTGCTCCTCACCGCCATCGGGGCCCCGTACCTATCCTTCGCGTGGCCCCTGATGCGGGGGCTATTCGACCGTTGACGACAGGAGACATCCCATGTCCGACCCATACGAACAACTGAGGAACCACCTCTCCAACGTCGAGGGCGTAACCGTCAATGCCGGCAAGGGCGCCCAGGGCATCAAGCTCGGCAAGAAGATGTTCGCGATGTTCTACAAGGGCCAACTTCTCGTCCAGCTCTCACCGGACCGAGTCTCGGAACTTATCACCTCGGGTCATGCGCTGCCCCACGATCCTGGCACCGGTAGACCGATGAAGGATCGAGTGCTCGTCCCTGATTCGGCGTCGGATTTCTGGATAGCCTTCTGCGACGAATCGCTCCGGTACGCGAGGACTCGAAGCTAACGTGAGTCGTTAACGGAATAGCGAGAAGTTCGTCACCGGCAGCCGCTCTCCATCTGATGATTCGGCCCAGAGAGCGACCGTGTAGACTCCGCTCCCGTACGCCGTGAGCACATCCGAGATGTCGGCCCGGATGTCGAATCCCCCTCCTGTCGTCGCCCACTGCGACGCGATCACCCAGGGCACTTCCACCGTCAACCGCTGCACCTGGTCAACCGGCTCGAACGAAGGGCACGCTGGCGGCTCGCTGTCTCCGCTTTCGAACTGATGCGGGTCCGCCGGCCGCTGGAACGAGTACGTCGACACGGTGTTCCGGTATCGAGTTCCCGCCGGCGCGGGGGCGACGACGAATGCCGCCGGGCGGCCCCCGGCCCCCAGCGCGTACGACTTCGTCGCGAAGAGCTGCGACCGCGTCACCGCGGACGGCGCTGGTTCCCACCAGATCTGGATCTGGGTCAACCGCTCAGCGTCCTTGAGCCATCCGGACACGACCAACTCACCGTCCACGATGGTTGGTGCCTGGACGAAATCCACGTAGTCCCCCTCGAACTGCTGGACCAG
>CAZIBZ010000025.1:0-6619 GCA_964537445.1 uncultured Dehalococcoidia bacterium
ACGCGAACGTAATGAGCACTCTGTTTCCCTTCTTGCTGGCCATCGGATTCCTTCCCTTCGGTGGCGGGAACGGCGACTACGCCGTGACTTCCGTGATGACGCCCGACCCAACAGTTCTGCCGCCTTCACGGATGGCGAAGCGGAGGCCCTCCTCCATGGCAACCGGGGTAATCAGCTTGACTTTCATGATCGTGTTGTCACCCGGCATGACCATCTCGATGCCCTCTTGCAGTTCGATTGACCCGGTGACGTCCGTAGTTCGGATGTAGAACTGCGGTTTGTAACCGTTGAAGAAAGGTGTATGGCGACCACCCTCATCTCGGGATAGGACATACACCTGGGCATCTGCTTCTGTATGGGGCGTCATGGTGCCGGGTTTCGCCACCACCTGCCCGCGCTCCACGTCGTCGCGCTCGATACCGCGTAGCAGGAGTCCGACCGCATCTCCGGGTTCGGTCTCATCAACTGTCTTGTGGAACATCTCGATGCCCGTGGTAACGGTTTTTCGCTGTTCGCCGAAGCCAACGATTTCGACCTCGTCACCGATCTTCAGCATGCCGCGCTCGACGCGCCCGGTGACGACGGTGCCACGGCCCTTGATGCCGAAGACATCTTCAATCGGCATGAGGAAGTCCCGATCCCTGGGTCGGTCAGGCTCCGGGATGTACGAGTCGACGGCGTCCATCAACTCGAGGATTGATTTGTATTCCTCGGCATCCGCATCGGTCGACTCGCTCTCGAGAGCATTGAGCGCGCTGCCACGGATAATCGGGATGTCGTCGCCGGGGAAATCGTATCGGGACAGGAGCTCGCGGACTTCGAGTTCGACAAGGTCAAGGAGTTCCTCATCGTCCATCATGTCGACCTTGTTCAGGAAGACGATGATGCGCGGAACCTCGACCTGGCGCGCAAGCAGGATGTGCTCGCGAGTCTGGGGCATCGGGCCGTCAGGCGCGCTCACCACGAGGATGGCGCCGTCCATCTGAGCCGCTCCGGTAATCATGTTCTTGATGTAGTCGGCGTGCCCAGGGCAGTCCACGTGCGCATAGTGACGTGTGTCCGTTTCGTACTCGACGTGCGAAATATTGATCGTGACCCCGCGAGCCTTCTCTTCGGGTGCGTTGTCGATGGAGTCGAACGCACGAAATTGGGCCTCGCCCTTCTGCGCGAGGACCTTCGTGATCGCGGCGGTCAGTGTGGTCTTGCCGTGATCGACATGACCGATAGTGCCCACGTTGATGTGGGGCTTAGTGCGGACGTACTTCTGCTTCGCCATCTCGAATCGGCCTCCTGCTAGCTGGAGCCCACAACCAGATTTGAACTGGTGACCCCGTTCTTACCAAGAACGTGCTCTACCTGTCTGAGCTATGCGGGCTCGCGTCTCCTCCTGCCATCGCTGTTGCTTTCCGTCTTCCGTCGCCTCTATTTCCGTCGTTAGGGGAGGCGCTGCCACCGGGCCATGGAGCCCGAGAGGGGATTCGAACCCGCTGACCTGCCGATTACAAATCGGCTGCGCTACCACTGCGCCACTCGGGCATCCGCAGCGGATGTCCGATGACCCGGAACAGAAAAACGAGCTAGCACCTGCTAGCCCGTTCCAGTATATGGGTGGCTCGAAACGTGAGTCAAGGAAAATCGGCCTTGCAGCAAAGGGCGGCAAACCGACAAGTGGGTCAAAGAAAACGATCGTCGGCGGCACGTTGTGCGACGCGCACGACCTCCGGGATCGGCATTCCTGTTCGGCGCGCGATGTCGCGACAGTCGTCGTATTCAGGGGCGACCGAGACAGTATGGCCATCGAGGATTTTCAGCTTCACCCGGACCGGGCCGAGCGGGGTGTCCACGGTTTCGGCGGCTCGGTCGGCTTCCCATCGACGGACCGGTGTGACGCGGACTCCGAGCGTTGATGTTTCCCTCATGAGCGCATCCACCACCTGCCGTTCGCGGTCCGCGGGTGCGATGGCGCTGAGGAGCGTGCCGGGCCGGCCTTTCTTCATCTGAACGGAAGACAACCAGACGTCCCTGGCTCCGGCAGCCGTGAGTGCCTCCCTGGCGTAGCCGAACAGTTCCGGGTTCATGTCGTCGATGTTGGTCTCGATGACGACCATGTTCGAGGCGTTGTTCGTCGCCGCATCAGCCTCGCCGATCCAGAGTGCGAGCACGTTTGGCCGGTCATCGGGATTTCGCCCACCGGCACCGTACCCCACGGCGTCGATGCGCATGGTCGGAGATTCGAACGCTGCAATCGTGGTCAGAATGGCCGCGCCAGTCGGAGTGAGCAGTTCACCCACGCCGCCAGCAGAAGCCGGCGGGCTGACGATCTGGGCGCCGGAACCCTTTAGGAGTTCCGCCACGCCGGGCGCAGGGACAGAGAGGGTCCCGTGTTCACTTCGGACCGTACCGGAACCGACATGAACGGGAGCGCTGAATACACGCTCGATACCGAGTTCAACGAGCGCTGCGATGGTGCCGACGATGTCCGCAAGAGTGTCGTCCGAGCCAAGTTCGTGCAGTGCGAGCTCATCCGTCGGGACGCCGTGGACACGTGCTTCCGCTTCACCGATTCGGTTCAGGACGTGGAGAGAGTCAGCCTTGACTCTGTCTGCGAGCGTCGAGTTCTCGACTCGATCAAGCAATTCCCGGAACGGCCGCGGCGAAGGACGACCATTCGATTGCGGAGTTGATTTGTCGACGAGAAGAACTTCGACCTTGGTCGACTTCAGCCCGCCACGATCAACCTGCTGCTCCTCCAACGATGGGGCATCCTCACCGAGGCAATCGATAGCGGCTTGGAGGCGTTCGAGTGGAGCCCCGGCATCGACGAGCGCCCCCAGAAGCATGTCACCGCTGGCGCCGCTGGAACCGTGGAAGTAGGCGATGCGCATGGGAGCGCAGCTGGTGACCGCTCCGGACGGGCGAGGGTCAGGCGGTCCTGCCGCCGACCTCGACCGGCGTTGCGCTACGAACATTCAAACTGCCGGTGCGGTACCCGGCAAGATCCACGGTGACGAACGCGTATCCGATCTGGCGGATGCGCTCCGTTACCGGCTCTCGCACGGCAGAGTCGAGCAGCCGTGGAATCTCGTCCTGGTCCACTTCGATTCGGGCGATCGCGCCGTGGTGGCGGACCCGGACCTGCCGGAACCCGAATTCGTGGAGAACGGCTTCGGCCTTGCCAATCTTGTCGAGCAGGTCGAACGAGACCGGCACGCCCAGAGGAATCCGGGAGGCGAGGCATGACTCAGAGGGTTTGTCCCAGTTCGGCAGCCCCCGATTACGGGCGAGCGTTCGCACTTCTTCCTTCGTCAGCCCGGCTTCGACGAACGGGCTGCGGATGCCTCCTTCGTCCCGCGCCTTGAGGCCGGGGCGGACATCGCCAAGGTCATCGATGAGCGTTCCGTCAACAACCCAGCGGATGCCGCGAGCGGAAGCGATTTCCTTGATCCCGGTGAACATGTCCACGCGGCAGAAGTAGCAGCGGCGCCCGTCATTCTCGACGAACCCGGGTATCTCGAGTTGGTCTGTATCGAAGAGTTCGTGACGGGCCCTCAGGAACGCGGCGACTTCGCGAGCGTCGTCCGCTTCGGACGCTGCGAAAGTCGCGGAGAGGGCGGTCGCGCCCAACGCCCGGTCACCGAGTTCATCGACCGCCACGGATAAGAGATAGCTTGAGTCGACGCCGCCCGAAAAGGCAACAACCACCTCACCCAGATCTTGGAAGATCGACTGAAGCTTGGCCAATTTCTGTTCGGTGGCGATCATTCGTTGGTGGAGGGATTCTAGCAAAGGTGACTTTGGTGACTGGCCGCGACCATTCATGAGATGGGCCCTCGGATTCCAGTAAGAAAAAGGCCCGCTCCACGTGGGGCGGGCCCTTGCCATGCATGAAGCGAACCGTTTAGGGAGCTACAGGTTCCTCTTCGGGTTCCTCGGTCGTTTCTTCTTGCTTCTTCGCCTTGGTGCGCTCTTTGGGTTCGAGCGTCAACTTGTCGTCGTCAACGTCGATGAGCACCGTATCACCCTCCTTGATATCTCCCTGCAAAAGGAGGTCCGACAGACGGTCTTCGATCTCGTTCTGGATTACCCTTCGGAGCGGTCTGGCGCCGAAGGGTTCGTCGTAGCCCTTCTCGCCGAGCCGGTCCCTGGCTGGGTCGGTCACTTCGATCGAGATTTCCTTTTCTTCGAGTTGCTTCTCCATGGTCGTCAGCATCAAGTCGACGATCGAGCGAATGTGCTCGTGGGAAAGCGCGTGGAAGACGACCTGGGAGTCGATCCGGTTCAGGAACTCGGGCCGGAAATACTGCTTTACCTCGTTCAGTACTTTTTCCTTCATCCGCTCGTACGATGCCTGACGTTCGGACGACGCATCGCCCTTGAGCGAGAAGCCGATGGACGAGTCCTTTCGGATCACCTCAGCGCCGATGTTCGACGTCATGACGATGACGGCGTTTCTGAAATCGACTTTGCGGCCCTTCGCGTCGGTCAGGTGACCGTCGTCGAAGATCTGCAAGAGCATGTTGAAGACTTCGGGGTGTGCCTTCTCGATCTCGTCGAGCAGGATCACGCAGTAAGACTTCCGGCGGACGGCTTCGGTCAGTTGGCCGCCCTCCTCGAATCCAACGTACCCGGGTGGAGCACCGACCAATCGTGCGACAGTGTGCCGCTCCATGAATTCGGACATGTCCAGCCGAATCATCGAGTCCTCTGAGCCGAACATGTTTTCCGATAGGGCCCGGACGAGTTCCGTCTTTCCGACGCCGGTGGGACCGAGGAAAAGGAAGACGCCGATCGGATGTCGCGGGTCCTTGAGTCCGGCGCGCGCTCGTCGTACCGCCTTCGAGACGTTGATGACGGCCTCGTCCTGGCCGATGATCCGGCCATGGAGGTTCTCCTCCATGTGCAGAAGGCGCTCGGTTTCTTCCGACGCCAGACGGGTCACGGGGATGTTCGTCCACATGCTGACGACCTGAGCGATATCTTCTTCCGTGACTTCGGGCTGGGAACCGGTCCGTTCCTCCTGCCACTCCTGTTCAAGCCGAGCTATGCGCTCAGCAAGGCTGACCTCGCGTTCGCGCATCTCACCGGCGAAGTCAAAATTCCCTGCTGCGATCGCCGTGTCCTTCTCTTTGCGGACGCGCTCAAGGGCGCGCATCGCTTCCTTCACGGACATCGGCATCGCCGATGCCTTAATACGGACGCGGCTGGCCGCCTCATCGATAAGGTCGATCGCCTTGTCGGGGAGGAACCGATCCGCGATATAGCGAGATGCGTAGCTGGCCGCGGCCGCCAGTGCGTCATCCCCGATCTTGAGACGATGATGTTCTTCGTAGCGCGCCTTGATGCCCTGGAGAATCTCGACGGTCTCGTCCGAGGCAGGTTCCTCGACCCGCACAGGTTGGAACCTGCGCTCGAGAGCTGGATCCCGTTCGACGTGTTTGCGGTAGTCGTCCAGCGTCGTTGCGCCGATGGTCTGCAACTCGCCGCGGGCCAGTGACGGCTTGAGGATGTTCGATGCGTCGACGGCGCCTTCGGCCGCGCCGGCGCCGACCAGCGTATGCATCTCGTCGATGAAGAGAATCGTGTTTTTTGAGGCCTTGATCTCCTCCACGACTTTCTTCAGGCGTTCCTCAAACTCGCCGCGATACTTGGTGCCCGCAACCAGCGCACCCATGTCGAGGGTCACCAGGCGCGTTCCACCCAGGCTCTCCGGGATATCCCCAGAAACGATTCGCTGAGCGAGTGCCTCGACGATCGCGGTCTTGCCCACGCCGGGTTCGCCGATGAGAACAGGGTTGTTCTTCGTTCGCCGTGAGAGGATCTGGACGACGCGTTCGATTTCCTTCGAGCGGCCTATCACTGGATCCAGCTTTCCTTCGCGGGCCATGGTGGTGAGATCAACACCGAGTTGATCCAGCGTCGGCGTCCTCGTGACCTGCCGGGATCCGCCCTGGGGTCCGGACTGGCTGAGGATGCGCGAGGTCTCTGCGCGCACGCGCTCGAGGTTCACGCCAAGGCTCTCCAGAACCCCGGCGGCCACACCCTCGCCCTCCCGCAAGAGGCCGATCAGCAAATGTTCGGTACCGATGTAATGGTGCGTCATCTGGCGCGCCTCATCGACCGCCAGTTCGATCACCTTCTTAGCCCGCGGGGTCAGGCCGACGTCACCGGACGTCTGCTTTTCGCCTCGGCCAATAATGAATTCCACTGCCGAGCGAACCTTGGAAAGGTCGACGCCGAGGGACACCAGGACTCGTGTCCCGACGCCTTCCGGTTCTCGGACCAGGCCAAGCAGCACGTGCTCGGTCCCGATGTAGTTGTGATTGAAGTGTTGAGCCTCTTCTTGGGCGAGCGATAGCACCCGCCGTGCCCGTTCCGAGAACTTCTCAAATCTGCTAGCCATAGTTCTCCCTGCCTGTCCCGCAGTTCAGCGGGGAAGGCCCGCGCTTGATAACCACTCTAGCTAACCTTCGGCTTGACGCAAGCTGAGCCCCAACCGCCGACGCTCCGGTTCGATGCGGAGAATCTTGAGTTGGTAAGACTCGCCTTCCGTGACAACCTCCTTCGGGTGCCGTATATGGTGATCGGCCAATTCTGAGATGTGGATGAGGCCCTCGACGTT
>CAZIBZ010000026.1:0-2638 GCA_964537445.1 uncultured Dehalococcoidia bacterium
CCCGTGCGGCCGGAACGGTTCGTCGAACCCGGGGACACGCTCATGGTCGGAACACTTCCACTACGTGTGCTGCACACGCCGGGCCATACGGCAGGAAGCATTTGCCTCGTCGTCGGCAATCACCTATTCACCGGGGACACATTATTCCCCGGCGGACCCGGACACTCTACGAGCCCAGATACGTTGCGACGGACAATCGAAAGCATCACCCGGAATCTGTACGTGCTTCCATCCGAGACAATCATTTACCCCGGTCACGGCGCTGGCACGACGATTGGGGCGAGCATCAAGGAGTACTCCGTGTTCACCAGCAGACCTCATAGCCCGGACCTCCATGGCGACGTTCTATGGAACGTATCTTCATGACTTCTGGTTCGGTGTCATCTTCCTCAGACGGCGGCAACACGCCGTATCGCCGCACGGTGCTTCCGAACGGGCTGCGCGTTCTGACAGCCCCGATGCCAACGACTCGATCGGTTTCCATGGGTTTTTACATCGGTGCAGGCTCCCGCTACGAGACGGACGCCGAGGCCGGAGTCTCTCACTACCTGGAGCACATGCTTTTCAAGGGAACCGAGGACCGCCGAACTTCGAAGGAGATCTCCGAAACCATCGAACGGGTTGGCGGTTTCATGAACGCGAGCACGGACCGGGAAGTGACGGTCTACTGGGCTCGGGTCGCCCATCCGCATTTCGAGCTCGGGCTGAATCTTCTGAGTGACATGTTGCTGAACTCGACCTTCGACACCGGGGAAATCGAGAAGGAACGGCAAGTCATCCTCGAGGAACTTCACACGGTGAATGATGTGCCGAGTCAACGCGCATACCTCCTCGCAGACGCCGCGCTGTGGCCGGGCCAACCACTTGGTCGCGATATTGCAGGGACTCCCGAATCAGTTGGCGGGATCGATCGCGAGATGCTTTTGGGTTACATGGGACAGCAATACGATCCTGGCAATTCCGTCCTCTCGATCGCCGGACATTTCGAGGAACATGAAGCGCTCGATCTGGCGAACTCGCTTCTTGCCGGATGGGGCCGCAAGCAACCACGCACCTGGACCCCTGCCGAGAACCCTAAGGGCGGAAACCGATGCGTCGTCGAGTATCGGCGGACCGAACAATCGCACATCTGCATGACTTTCCCCGGCATACCGGCCGACGATCCTCAACGATACGCGCTAGACGTGCTCAGCGCCCTGTTGGGAGAGGGGATGGCCAGCCGACTGTTCCTCGAATTGCGCGAGAACCTGGGGATCGTGTATGAAGTCTCCTCCTCGTCGTTGCATCTACGAGACTGCGGCGCGATGACGATCTACGCGGGATCCGACCCCAAGCAAAGCTCAGAGGCCGTGCAAGCGATCCTCCACGAGCTTGTCCAAGTAAGCGGGAACATGGAAGAGTCGGAGTTACAGCGCGCTCGTGAACTCGCCAAAGGGCGATTGCTCCTGCGTCTCGAAGACACCAGGGGTGTATCGGGTTGGCTCGGGGCTCAAGAACTCTTACTAGATCGAATCTACGATCCCGAAGAGGTCGTGGAGGCACTCGACCGGCTCACACTGGCCGACCTGAAGAGCGCGGCCGAGAGAGTGCTTCGACCGGAGTTGTTCCGACTGGCGATCGTCGGTCCACATAGAAGTTCCAGGCGCTTCGATCGATTACTGGACGCCGTTTCATGAAGCAGGTGGCCGGGTCGACATGAGCGGACTCGCCCGGTTGATTCTGCTGACAGTGCTGGCGGGGATCGTGTACTCGGAGGTACGCAAGGTGCCGGGCGACCCACGGCTCCGGGGGAAAGCACTGGGATTCGTGCCGTATGACCTACGACCTCCAACGTTGGCGAAGTTCCCGCGCGCGTATTGGGACCCTCAGGAACCGCGCATCTTCACCGGTCGAGTGTCCGGGATCGGGTGGAGCATCAATTTCGCAGAGCTCGTCGAACGCATCAGGCGCCTGTAGAGTTTTTCAAACTGAGTTTGTGATCTGCGAATTCCGTGTGCTATATTCGCGACCGATGGTCAAGGGTAGGCTCCCCTTAGTGATTCTCATTGGGAACGTCGTGTCGGCGGACCGGCCCCCGAAGGCCCATTGACAGCGGATCGTGGCGAGACAGGAGGGTTCGAGGTGACCACGTTCGGGGACAAGACGCTCACGTGCGCGGACTGCAACAATGAGTTCGCCTTTACGGCAGGTGAGCAAGAGTTCTACAGCACGAAAGGGTTCCAGCACGAGCCGAAACGATGCCCGGCGTGCAGGTCCCTTCGTCGAACGGATGGGCCCAAGAGGTCCGCGGCGGCTCCCGGGAACAGCGGTGGCGGCGGACAACGTGGCTCTTACGGGGGCGCACGACGGATGTACCCGGCGGTCTGCGCCTCGTGTGGACAAGCCACAGAGGTACCGTTCGAGCCGAAGGGCATCAAACCCGTGTACTGCTCAACCTGTTTCTCTCAACAAGAGTCCACCCCTGCCAATGACGCATGGCGTTGATCGCGCGTAAACTCGACGCGTATCGATTTGTCGCAGGCGGAATACAAACTCTCGGGACGGTGAGATGACCTACGTTACCCTTCGCGACGGTGAAAGCCAGGAACAGTTGATCCGGCGATTCCGGTCCGCCGTCGAGCGGTCAGGAATTCTACGT
>CAZIBZ010000027.1:0-5815 GCA_964537445.1 uncultured Dehalococcoidia bacterium
TCCACTCTGCTGCGAAGGGAGTCACTCCGACACGGTCACGATGGGCCATGACGAGGATCACGGGGCCCTCCCCCGTCCGGAACGCTTCCGGCTCGTTGTCCTGCGGGCTGAATCCCTGCTCTTGACCGGGCAGCAGGTCAAAATGGGTCCCGTTGAGACCATCGGGGAAGACGTTCCCGGTGGTGGCACCGAGGAGATCGGCCATCTTGTCGCGCCAGCCCTGGAGCTTCTCGGCGGGGGACTTGATCCCGTTGATGGTTACCTTACCGGGGCCCCAGCCCTGCAGGGCCACCGGCTTGTACAGGATCACCAGCTCCTCGTAGGTACCGGGGGCCACCAGGATCAGATCGCCGGGAACCGCGGCGTCGATGGCGCCCTGGATGGTCGCATGGTCGATCGGCACCCTGATGGGTGGGTTGTCGTTGACTGGATTTCGGTTGTTCGGGCCAGTCGAATTAGCCACCGTGACCGTTACCCCTGTTGGTGTGACATTTCCGTTGGCCTTGGTGAGAACCAGCTGATAGGCACCGGGCGAGACGCTCCCGGGAATTCGTACCCGGGCCCGCCTCTGATTCCACCAGTTGCCAGGCGCGGGGTTGAGCACAGTAGAAGATCCGTTTTCGTCGATGAGCTCTACTGTGCCGTCTGCATTACCAAACCGGTAGTCCCGCACGATGGTCTTGGGCTCCGAGCCGTAAATTCCGTCGTATGCCGGATTGGGAACTTCGACCTTGCCGACCGATCTGACGACCAGCGTCTGGTTCGTCCCCGCGCGCGCGAAGGGGCCCCATTGGCCTCGGTTGACCGAGGCGATCCTCGGCGTCCCGGCGTCGTACTCGCAATCGACGGGGAACTGACCGCCACCCGCGAAGGCGCCGATCGGAATCACGGGGGTGTCCAGGTAGGTCGTCGACCCGGGCATGTACTGGAACGTGTAACAGAACTGGCTGTATTGGTTGTTGTGGAACGGGTCCGGAATGAACTTGGCAGGATGCTTGGGATTCGGGACCAGGGCCGCGGAGTTCATGCACGCGGTCAGCATGTTGGGCCCCATACCGCTGGGTATCGGAGCGTTGGCGGTGAACGTCGAGGGGAGCAGTGCGTTGTAGTGGCCGAACTCGTCGCCGTAGGTCTTACCAATCTCGACACCAGCGGAGTCGCGGAACGAGACCGGAATCCACGGCGGTGCCCACTTTTCTCCGAAGTTCGGGGAGTTTGGATCGAACTCGTTCGACGTGTCGTCGAGGATGACGCCGACCACCCGCGCGGCCTTCGGCGTCTCGGTCATCATGTGGAAATCGAGCGCACCGTTCTGCCCTTGGCCCAGCGCGATCGTCTTGCGGTCGCACAGCGGACGCTCATCGCCGGCGAAGGGTGCGGGCTCGGGCGAGCTGACTACGACGTTCCCCCCTGAGTCGGTGCTCATGCTCATCCAGGGCGGAACTACCCGAAGGTCGCCGACGCAGGCCGGCGGAGGCAGCTGCGGAACCACGATATCGCCGAAATCGACGTTTCGGTCCTCTTCCTTGATGTGTTCATAGCCCGGAGGCGCGATGCCCTGCACGATGTACTGGCCTGACTTCAGGTAGCCGAAGCCGTCGTCCCCGAGCGCGAGGAAGTCGCCCTCCGTACAGCCAGAGCCTCCGTCAGGCGTGCAGTCGTAGCGGGGTCCGAAAGCGTAGCCGCCGTCGAAAAGTGCCGGGCGCGACTGGTTGTAGTTGCGGAGCCCATCGAAGCAATCGAGATTCTCGAAGCCAACCCCATTGTCGCCCTGGCAGCCGCTCGGCTTGTTGTCGTCCCAGCTGTCGCTCCAGCCAACGTCGATCGCGTCTCCGAAATCGAACACACCGTCGCTGTCGTGGTCGGTGTCTTCGTTGCCCCTCGCGCACTCGTCGAGCACGGTGTCCGGGTTGTCGACGCAGCCTGGATCGCCCCAGCCGAGCGGATGATTGTCCACGTCCGCGTACTGGACTCCGAGGATCCCGTTCACGTCATCGACGATCCCGTCGCCGCCAAAAACGAGCTCGCCGGCTTCGGTGAGATTATCCTGATAGAGGTTGACCTGAGCGCGGGGGATCAACGCCTCCCACTCCTCGTTGGCGGCCCAGGCCGGATCGTCTTCCGCGCGAGTCACGGTATTGATGACGAGACCGGAGATGCCGCCGTTCTCGTTCGTTCCGTAGAGCCCCTTGCCCCACTCGATCACGTTGGCCTGACCGGCCATCACCTGGAACCCCTGTGTCAGCGCTGGTCCGACCACCGTCGACGACAGCCCGTCGAAGGTGCATTCCTCCTCCACAGGCGTCTCGCCCGGAAGCGTAGGAGTGCAAGCGGAAAGTCCAACTTGCGGCTGAGGATTCGTGATCTCGCCGATAGCCAGTGGTCCGCCGTCATCGTTCGTGAAGGTGGCTCCTGTCGCCTTGAGGGTCCCAAAGTCCCACTCGTAGACCAGCCAGTGGAAGAACGGGAAGACCTCGTCGAAGGGGGCGTTGCCGATCGTATCGACCCCGAACGCCTGGTAGACTTGCCCGTTTCGGAAGCGCAGGCTCAGCGCGGTACTGTCCGGCGGCATGCCAATCTCGCCGTCGTCCCAATAACCGTTCTCGTTCACATCGAAGAAGCCCCAGGCATCGACCTTGCCGAACCAGTTGAAGACCGGCACCTCTCCGAGATCGCACGACTGTCCGACGTTGCATGCTACGGCGCCGGCATCGACCGTGAGTCCGAGGAGCCCGATGATGATGTCGAGGTTCTTGTCGAACACCACAAGCTGGTAGTTGCCTTCGGGCACATTGTCGATCTGGAAGCCGCTTTCCCCGTCGCACTCCTGAACGAATACTGCGTTACCCTCTCCCACCGCGAGGTCGTTCAGGCCGATGAAGCAACCCGGAAAGGGCTCGCCGCTGTAGAACGAGAAATCCGGCGGACGAGAGGTGTGGAGGTTGGTGATCTGTCCGGTGATGGTGGCCCCACCGGTCAGTACGTCCGTGTCGTTCAGCTCCCTCTGGACGAAGCCAATGAAGACGTGATGCCCGGGCGGACCGAACTCCATGAAGAAGCTGGGCTCGTTCGCCTTGACCCAGGCGTCCACGGTCTTGCTACCCTCGAGCGTCGAGGTCTGGATCCACCCCTGGCCGGGAGGAGGGACGATCTGGATGCCGTACTTGGCCGGGACGAGGTTCTCGACCACTACGACGCCCGTCGCGGGGTCCGGATGGATCACGCCATCGCCCATCGTAATGATGGTGTCGGGATCGCCAGGCGCGTACGTCGTGCCCAGGGGGTTGCCGAACGCATCCTGCAATACCTGGCCACCCGAGACGCCGTACAGACCACCCGACTCGTACAGGACCACGGTCCATTCGGTACCGCCCAGGCCTCCCTCCTCGGGAAGGTCCGGGGCGTTGTTCAACGGCTGGTTGTCCTCGAAGACGAAGACCGAGATCTGCGCGGTCTTCAGCGGATGCTCCTGCACGATGACTGTCACCGGCTCGTTGCTACCGCGCTCGTCGATCAAAACCTGCGCGCCACCCATCGTGTAGCCTTCGTAGGGCAACACGGAAATGTAGTAGCGCCTCGGGTTGTTCAGGTTTCCCCGAACGTTCTCCACAATCTGGCTCGACCCGGGGGTCTCACCTTGCAGGCCTCGTCCGTCGATTGTTGCGGTCGCCACCGGCGCGTGGCTGGCGTGGAAGTCGAAGGCGAGACTCGTCTCCACGCTCGCGGAATTCGAGGGCATGGTCGCATTGCCGGCGGGTACGCCCGATCGCTCGATGAGCACGCCAGGCGTGACAGGATGCGTGTTGTCCTCCTCGAGGACCCAGCGGAAGCCGTTAACAGGGTTGCCATCGCCATCGACGACGTTGACCACGAAGCTTGCCGCGTGAGCGGAAAGGGAAAACATCGAAAGAGCGAGCACCACGACGGCTCCCCAAACGACAGCTCCCCAAACAGTCATTCTCGCCTTCATCGCTCTACTCCCGCTTGATGCTCTCTGCTGGCGACGCTCTCTGCCCGGCCGCCGCCAATCAGAGCAAACCACCTGATTGCTGATGCTGCGCAAACTCCCAGCCGCGATAATACGCTCATCAGGGAGCAAGTTGTGTGTTTTTTTATCCCACCGCACCGGAAAAGATTGATTGGAAATTTCCTTCTCTCTAAAAACTCACCCCCGACAGAAACTCGCAGGTCTCCTCAGAGAACACTTACTAGTGTCTAATACGGCGGGCAATAACGCGGGCGGTTTCAACGCCGTAGTGAATCTCTCGGAATCAGAATAACATTCCCGAACACAGGCACTTGCCGTGCTCGGTTGCACACCCCGGTGGATCGGCTTGGCGACCAGGGACCGTCGTGAGACAGCGTGCCGCGACCTGAAGCAGGTGCGGATTGCGGTGCGGGCTCCGGGCTGCTGTGTCACCCCTAGGCTTGGAACTGGCCCTCGGCGCTGCTCACCGAGGAGCCCGGGACAGGCCGTCCAAATCTCGAGCGAATTGGGGCATTTCATTCCGGCGACCAAGTGGCGCGACGCAACGAGATCCCGGCCGCTGGTTAGCTGCTGAGAATGAGCTTGGATGTGATAGGGTGAGACTGATGTGTTCTCGCTACACGAGGGATTGTCGTTGACCGCCCGAGCTCACTCCACATCGCAGCATTCGTTCGCCGGAGCCATGAAGCCTACTCAGCCGTTTGCATGCCAACACACACCCGAGCTCCCCGAACTGATCGCAGAGCTCGGCTGTTCGCTCGTCGTTAGCACGTATCAGGCGGGGAAGCTGATCGTGATCAGCTCTGACGGCGAACGACTCATCCAGCTGCCGCGCACGTTCGACACGCCGATGGGGCTCGCAGTGGACGAGTCGCGACTCGCAGTGGCCACAAAGAACGAGATCCTACTTCTCGCCAACGATTCCCGTCTGGCGGCATCGTACCCGAAGCAACCCGGCCGCTACGACGCTCTGTTCGTTCCCAGGTCAGCGCACTTCTGTGGCCAGCTCATGGTCCACGACATGGTGTGGACGAAGCAGGGCCTGCTCGCGGTCAATACGCTCTTTTCGTGCCTCATTCGCCTGGATCCGAACTTCAGCTTTTCTCCCATGTGGACTCCGCCCTTCGTCTCACAGCTTGCGCCGGAAGACCGGTGTCATCTGAACGGACTCGCCGTTGTCGACGGGGTGCCCCGCTACGCGACGGCGCTGGGCGAGACCGACACCTCCGGCGGGTGGCGCGGACAAAAGGAACGCGGGGGAGTATTGATCGACGTGGAGAGCGGCGAGACGATTCTGCGTGGGCTTGCCATGCCGCACTCACCCCGTGTTTATGATGGCGACCTGTACGTCCTGCTCTCCGCGACCGGAGAGATTGCCAGAGTTGATGTAGAGACGAGCAAGATCGAGGTGATACATCGCGTCGAAGGATTCGTGCGCGGAATGGCACGAATCGGTGACCACCTGTTCGTCGCGAGCTCTCGGGTCCGCAAGAACCATACCTTCGGGGATCTACGCCTGGCACAAGAGGACCGTTCGTTCTGTGGGATCACGGTCCTCCACCTGCCGACAGGCGCGCGGGTCGGAGAGCTGCGGTACGCGCGCAGCTGCGAAGAGATCTACGACGTGCAGATTCTGCCGGGACTCCTGCGTCCGGGAATCTTGGGTCTTGCCGATTCCACTCACCGCCGGGCCCTCTCACTGCCCGAGCAGACATTCTGGGGCCAAGACGAAGCCGGGACACCACGCCGAGGAAGCAGCTGCTGATGATGATACAGGCCGACTCTCTGCGGAATTTCGAATCGCTTTCCGACCAGGAGCTCAGGCGC
>CAZIBZ010000028.1:0-2503 GCA_964537445.1 uncultured Dehalococcoidia bacterium
GCCGACTGCGGGTCAACACGTTCATCCCTTGCTCACCACCGTCATGGTGGACGGGGATCGTGTGAGGGCCCATGGATCGATTCAACAACTGAGGTTGGAGTTTGCCGATCGGCTCGATCATCTGCCGGATCGATACAAGTCCTTCCGGGCGCCCGCCTCATATCCCGTGGCCACCAGCGATACTCTGGGCGCGCTCCAAGCTCGTGTCGCCGAACAGGTCAAAGAATCCGCGTTGGGGGGCTGAAGCCATGACCTCCGGTACCTACAGAACAGTCGGAAGATCGACACGGCGCCTCGATGGTCCAGAAAAGGTCACGGGACGGGCCGAGTACGCGATCGACATGACGCCTGACGGCACTCTCTGGTGCAAGTTCTTGAGATCACCCGTTCCACACGCGCGGGTGACTCGGTTCGACGCAACGAAGGCACTCGCCTTGCCCGGCGTGTACGCCGTGCTGTCGGGGGAGGATGTGCGCGATCTCCGTGGGGGCAATATTTACGTCGACGAGCCGTTGCTTGCGTCATGGGACCGGGTGCGTTTCATCGGTGACAAGGTGGCGGCTATCGCGGCAGAAGATGAGGACACGGCCCTCAGGGCGCTGGATCTTATCGAAGTCGAATATGAAGAACTCCCTGCGGTCTTCGACCCCGAGGACGCCGCGAAACCCGACGCGTACCAGATCCACCCGGAGTTCAACTCCTACCGGGCGGTCGTTCCGATCGAGTCCCCGAGCAACGCGTTTCACGTTGTGGACGACGAGCTGGGCAACGTTGAAGAGGGTTTCGCACGGGCGGATGTGATCGTGAAGAAGACGTACACGACCGCCCGCGTCCACCAGGCGTACCTCGAGCCCCACGCATGCACGGTGCTGGTCGACGATCAGGAACGGCTCCAAGCATGGGTGTCGACACAGGCGCCCATGGCGCGGCGCGTCCATCTGGCCCGACTCGTAGGTCTCGACCGCCCCAGTGTCATCCTGAATCCCGTTCACCTGGGCGGCGGCTATGGCGGGAAGCTGGACGTGACCGGGGTTGCGATCTGCTATTTCCTTGCCAAGAGGACGGGCCGCCCGGTCAAGTTCGTCATGGACTACGACGAAGAGTTCCTGGCGATGAACCCCAGGCACCCGTCCAAGTTCAGCCTGAAGGCGGGAGCAACACAGGACGGCAAAATCACCGCGTGGGAGATCGAGAGCTTCTTCGCCACGGGCGCATACGCAGCCTACGCGCCGGTGCCGCCGTTCGGCGAAATGTCCGGACGTGGGATGGTCGAGTCATACGACGTTCCAAACCTCCACATCAGGTCGCATCAGGTCTATACGAACACCGTCCCCGGCGGGTACTACCGTGCGCCGGGTGGAGTTCAAGCGACGTTTGCCGGGGAGTCTCACATGGACTCCCTGGCTCGAGCGATCGGGATGGATCCCGCTGAGTTTCGGCTTCGGAACCTGCGAACCGGGAGCGGTGAAGATGCCCGGCATCAACTCCCTGCTGATCGGGAGGACCGGCTGGTTGAAACCATCCGGGTCGCCGTCGAAGCTTCGAGATATTCTTCAGAAAAGTCCGAAGCGATCGGAACGGGGATCGCAATCTCAGAGCACGGCCAGATCGGCTTCGAGGGCCACGCGTCCGTGGAACTGGGGGCAGATGGCACCGTGCTTGCACGGATGTCGACCTTCGACCCAGGGATGGGGACGGCCACCGTTCTCGCGCAGGTCGTCTCGGAAGAACTCGGCATCGACCCCGAGCGCATCAAGGTCGTTCCGTGGTCGACGGAAGACGGGCCTCGAGACCAGGGCGTGGGGGGGAGCAGGGGTACCCGGGTCACGACGATCGCATCCTCAGAAGCCGCGCAGGCCCTTAAGCGGAAACTCGTTGGGCTTGCGGCCGAGCTACAGGGATGGAGCGAGGAATCCGCCAGCGTGCGTGACGGAAACGTCGTCAACGGATCCAACGGCGAGTCGGTTCCGATCGAGTCGATCCCGGCTCGGACGGGCGAATCTGTCACGGGAGTTGGGGACATTGACGAAGGGATGAGCCCGGCATATTCGTCGGCGGTAGCTCACGTCGCCGAGGTTTCAGTCGACCGCGAGACCGGAGAGGTAAAGCTGCTGAAGTACACCGCGGTGCACGAAACGGGGCAGGTGATAAATCCCGCCGGGTTCGAAGGGCAGATCGAAGGTGGCGCATCCCAGGGGATAGGGCAGGCGTTGACCGAGGAGCTGGCGGTCGAAGACGGACGGGTGATCAATCCATCGTTCGCGGACTACAAGCTTCCGACTGAAGGTGACCTCCCGGAGTTCAGGTCGGTCATCCTGGACTCACCGGTGGGCCACGGCCCCTACAACGTCCGGGGCGTCGGCGAAGCGCCGATCACCATGCCCGCGCCCGCCATCGCAAACGCGATCGAGGACGCAGTTGGCGTCCGCGTTACGGACCTCCCGATCACATCGGAGAGAATCCTGGCCGCGCTGAAAGAAGCGGAACCCGGCGGGGCCTAGTC
>CAZIBZ010000029.1:0-3386 GCA_964537445.1 uncultured Dehalococcoidia bacterium
CCCGATCACCCGGTGCGCCGCCAGCGATCCCGTCGCCAGGCCCACGGACTGACCGATCACCAGGTTCGCCCGACCGCTCACGCCCTCGGCGCCCGACCCGCCACCACCGCCGGTCACCCGCATCACCCCGATATGGTCCACAGCACCGTGATTTGAGCAGAAGATACCTCATGCCGACCGTATCGAGCAGTACCCATAAGGGTAGGTTATCGCTCCGCTTCTGCGGGTGATGGCTCAACACCCACATCGTCCGCTCGCGTGAACGGGTTGCCGAGTTGTGCGGCCTACCGCGGCCTCGCGCAGATCATCCAGGCGTCGGTCTCGGGGTGGCGGACGCGCATGAACGGTTGATGGACGGCCATAGTGCGGCCCAGGAAGTCGCGTGCCTCGTGCTCGGAGACGCCGCCGTGCTTGACGATGTCGCGAACGAAGGTCTCCTCATCGACGGTGGAGGCTTCGGGGTCGAAGTCGAACAGGAAGTGGAGGTACGCGGAGAACCGCTCCCACGCGCTGGTAGTGGCGTGGTTGGTGAACCGGGGGCGGAACCGCACGAAGTCGGCGTATCGCCCACCGTCACCGTCTCGACCTGCGACCGATCGTTCCAACACGACCCCTCCAACGACTCCGGCACCGAATTGGTCGGGGTGCCCGGATTTGAACCGGGGACCCCCTGCCCCCCAGGCAGGTGCGCTACCGGTCTGCGCCACACCCCGACAGAACGTCCCGATCGAACGCTCCGCATGATACAACCGATCCCATGCGCGTCCGACAACTCCACTCTTGGGACGTAACCACCACCCAGGCCATCGACCTCCAACGCCGTCTTGCTAACGACGTCATCACCACCAGCGGATCCACGCCGGACGACATTGACGAGATCCAAACGGTCGCCGGAGTAGACCTCTCCCCACCGGACGCCGAAACGGGCCTCGTCCGTGGCGCAGCGGTCGTCCTCTCGTTCCCAGACCTTGAAATCGTCGAAGTATCGACCGCCCAGGGTGTTCCCGAATTCCCTTACGTGCCCGGCCTCCTTTCATTCCGAGAAGCACCAGTTCTCGCAGAGGCGCTCGCTGCCCTCACCGTGACCCCCGACCTGGTCCTCGTCGACGGCCAGGGAACGGCCCACCCGCGCCGGTTCGGGCTCGCGTGCCACCTCGGCCTCATGATCGACGTCCCCACCATCGGCTGCGCGAAGTCGCGCCTCGTCGGTGCCCACGACCAGCCTCCGAACGAGCGAGGCGCGTCGGTCCCTCTCATCCACCGGGACGAACCGATCGGAGCGGCCGTCCGGACCCGTACCGGCGTCAGCCCCATTTACGTCTCGGTCGGGCACCGGATATCGCTTGGGAACGCCACCCACTGGGCCACCGCCTGCGCCCCGCGGTACCGGGTGCCGGAGCCGACACGCCTCGCGCATTTCGCCGCCGCCGGACGTGACCTCGCGATCGTCCGCAGATGACCCCCACCGGGGGCATTCACCAACGACAATCGACCGCAACGGCAGAATCCAGACGTTGGTGACGCAAGACCGTCGGGTATCGTCGAGCCCTGAGGGATCGCGGTCGGGGTCTACGACATCCGCGGTTGCCCGAGTAACGTAGAACAGCCAGTGTCCGCACGATCGTCCTCGCCCTCTCCACAGTGAGGATTTCAGTGCAATTCACGATGGTGGAGGATGGGTGGAATGATTCGCGAACGGATGATGTTCTTCAGAAGCCGACGCCCCGCGTCGATCGCCGTCGGGGCGATGGTGTTGTCGCTCCTCGTGGCATGCAGTTCCAGCGACTCGTCAGCTTCTCCCACGCCTCTCGCGACCATCTCTCCGGGCGACCTGACCGTACAACCGTCGACGCCGGGCCCAACCGCCGGACCCACCACGCCCACGGCCAACCCAGTCGATTCGAACGGCGGGACAGGGACGCCGACCCCAACCCCTGCCGCGATGCCCGGGGGGATTTCTTCTGACATAGCCAACTTCGTGCTCGAGGACCTGACAGTCACCGTTGGGACCACGGTCACGTGGATCAACCTCGATGTCGCGCCGCACACCTCGACCGCTGGAGCCCCGGGTGCAAACACCGGCGAATGGGACAGCAGGTCCATGGGGCAAAACATCTCGTTCATGCACAGATTCGAACAGGCCGGAACCTTCGCCTTCTACTGCACGATCCACCCCTCGATGACCGCAACGGTGACCGTCATAGACACGCCGGCCCCGCCGGGACTCGCCACCTCGACTCCGCAGCCGGCGGCCACCTCGACCCCTACCCCACAACCGACGGCCACTTCGACCCCCGTGCCGGAACCCACTGCGGCGCCATCCGGCCAGGTTGCCACCGACATCGCGAGCTTCCAGCTGGAAGACCTAGCCATTTCCGTCGGGACGACCGTCACCTGGACGCCGCACCACACACCGCGACAGCCGGCGCGCCTGGCAACGACACAGGCCAGTTCGATATCGGGACGCTGACGCAGGGAATGAGCGGGTCCAGCACGTTCACCGAAGCCGGCACGTTCGCCTACTACTGCGTGATTCACCCCTCGATGACCGGCACTGTGACGGTCACGAGCTAAGCCGAACGCGAGAACGACGGTCGACAGACGGAACCGCGCTCTAGACGCCCGCCGCTAGCTCAAGGGTTTGCCTTTCGGTACGTTTCGGAGCGAGGCGGCGCATGCCGCCGGACTTCCATATGGAACGACCAGTGAAATACCGGCAACGATCGCTCCCACGACGAAGAATGACCCTCGTGGTCGGACTCGTGGCGCTAGCCATCCTGGCCGTCATCGCAGTTAGCGGTATTTCTCGCGGCTGGTACAACGCGTGGCCCAGCGACAACAAGGGCCAGGTCGAGAGCTACTTCTCCCACTCGTTCCTCTACTACCCGTGGCTTCCGGATAGTCATCCGCTCGTGCGTTCGTTCGCGGATCAGTACTTCCTCGAGTTCTATCTTCAGGGCGAGCCGTACCGCGCCTATCGCATCCCGCCCCCACCCCCGATCCCAACGGTTCCGCACTAGCCACCGCGCCCTTGAACACTCCATCCGCCGGGTAACCGGCTAGGGTGGTGACATGGCATCTCGCCCATCGTTCCGTGGCATGTCGCTGGCCACGCTCGGCACCCTTCTCGCGATCACGGCCGCCTCCTGCGGCGGGACAACCGGCGACTCTGGACGTGACCCAGCGCCCACGCCCGTCGTCGCTCCCGCTTCCGCCATCGCCGACTCAACACCCACGGACACACCCCCGACCGAAGTTGCTCCCGACCCGACGTCGACACCGGTCCCGACCGCCAACGCAACCCCAGTCGACACCCCAACCCCCCGCCCGGAACCGACTCCAACACCTCAACCGCCGCCAACCGACCCGGTCCTCATTGTTGGAGG
>CAZIBZ010000030.1:0-4515 GCA_964537445.1 uncultured Dehalococcoidia bacterium
TACCCCCCAGTGCAAACCTGGCCCCACCATCCGTATCAGAGACAGCGGCGCTTGGGCGGCATTATTGCACCGCGTTAGCTGGGGGGTAAAGCGAATCGTTGGTCGGAGTGCCGCAGCTTGTCCCTGAGCTCGCTACGAACGCGGGTCACGGCACCTCTGGGGCAAAATCCATGCCGATCTGGCCCTTCTCTTCGAGGTCGCGGTACTCGTCGTCCGTGAAGCCCAGAACGGTCTTGTACACGTACTCGTTGTCCTGACCCAGGAGCGGCGCGTGGCGTCGCGGGGTGTCGTTCGGCGTCTGGCTCGCCTTCCACGCCGGCCCGACGTGCCGGTAGCTCCCCGCCTCTGGGTGATCGAGCCAATGCCAGAAGCCACGCTCATGGAGATGACGGTCTTCCAGCGCATCTCGCTCGTTCATGACGACGCCCGACGGAACGCCGGCGGCCTGGAGACGCTCAACCAGCCAGTGAGGCTGCCGAGTTCCGGCCCACTCTCCGATGATCGAGTCCAGTTCGTGGCGGTTCTCGAAACGGCTCGCCATGTCAACGAACCTCGAGTCCTCGATCAGGCTCTCCTGTCGCATGAGTCCACACAGCGAGCGCCATTGCTCCTCGTTCCAAACCCCGATCGTGATCCACCGGTCCTCGCCCTGGCATCGATAGGTGTTATAGGGAGCGTTCGTCCAGTGTTCGTTTCCGACCTGGGTGCGGACCCGGCCGTTCATCGTGTAGTCCATGACGTAATCGCCCAGCAGCGGCACGAAGTTCTCGGCCGTCGGCGCCTCGATCATCAGGCCCTTTCCGGTCCGTCGCCGGTACCGGAGGCCCAGAGTGAAGGCGAACGCAGCGCCCACTCCGCCGGCCGCGTCGGCGGGGACGCCACCAGCGGCATACTCGGGGCTGAGGTCGGGATATGCCCGGATCAAGGGGTGGCCGGAGAGCGCCTCCATGTGGTTCCCCCAGGTCCGGTAGTTCTTGTACGGGCCGGCAAGTCCGAACGCCGGCATCCGCACCATGATCAGCCTCGGGTTGATCTTGGAGAGCCGTTCGAACGTGATTCCCCACTTCTCCATGCTGATCGGAACGTTGTTCTCGATCAATCCGTCCGAGACGGCCACCAGGCGTTCAAACGCTTCCTGTCCTTCGGGGCTCGTCAGGTCGATCGTCACGGAGCGCTTGTTCCGTCCGTGCGCGTTGAAGACCGCGGACCGATTCCATGGGCGATCGCCTGCCTCGTTGTCGGGATATCCCATGCCACCGGCCCGTGCCTGCGCCTCGACGACTTCCTTCGGCGGGCGGGCCATCTGTCCACGCGTCGTCGCCGCGAAGTACTTCGTCGATTCGACCCGGATCACCTCGGCGCCCCAGTCTCCGAGCTGCATCGTCGAGTACGGGCCCGCCCAGACGACCGTGATGTCCAACACTCGGATGCCTTCGAGCGGCAGTTTGCTCCGTGGTTCGCTTCCGTTGCTCGTCATCGTTCGTGCCCTCTCGTTCTAGATGACTCGGTCCGATCGCAGGCGCTCGATCTCTTCGACCGAGAGGCCTAGGTTCCCCGACAGCACCTCGTCTGTGTGTTCGCCCAGGAGCGGAGCGCGGCGTCGTTTGGGCATCGGGAGTTCGGCGTTCTCGTCCTCGTCGGGACGGTGAAGGACGAAGTGATACCCCGGGTATTTCACTGATCCGGTGGTCGGATGGTCGATCTCCTGGAAATACTCTCGCGCAACGAAGCTTTCGTCGTTCACGAGGTCTTCGATCGTGTTGAGCGGCCCGCCGAGCACCCCGTGTTTCTCCGCTTCGACGCGAAGCTCAGCTTTCGTCCTGTCGAGTGTCCACGGGATCAGGTACGCCAGGAACTCGTCGATCAGGTCGGGGTTCGCCCGTGCCGCTGCGGTGGCGTATTCCGGCTGGTCCAGCAGTTCGTCCATACCGATCATCCGGATGATGTTTGGCAAGAACCTGGCTCCACCGGTGATCAGGAAGTACCCGTCCTTGCAGGGGTGTGCCCCAGACGCGACCGCCGACGCCCGCGTGGGCCGGCTCGACAGGTGGCCATTGTGTTCATACCCCATCAGCCGGCCGAGCCTGCCATCGATCGAATGCGTCGCGGTCTCGAACACGCTGATGTCTAGTCGTTCGCCCTGGTCGTCCAGTTCAACGGCGGTCAGCGACATCGAGGTGGCCAGCGCGGCGGCGTACCCCGCGTGGTAGTTCACCATCCGCCCCGCCGTTTTCACGGGCTCATGGTCGAAATCGCCCCCGCCGATCATGTTGCCGCCCATCCCGTACAAGTTGATCTCCATCCCCAGGTAGTCGCGGTACGGGCCGGTCTGTCCGTAGTTCGAGAGTGACGTCAGGACAACCCGGGGATTCGCGGCCTTCAACGCCTCGTACCCTAGCCCCAAGGCTTCCATCGTCCGGGGTGCAAAGCTCTCGACGACCACATCGGCGTCCCGCGCAAGCTCCAGGATCAGTTCGCGACCTCGGTCGGACTTCAGGTCCAGCGTGACCGAGCGTTTGTTCGTGTTGAGAAACATGAACAGGCCACTGCGTTCAGCGCCAGGTTCGTCTTTGTAGAACGGCGGCAGGTCTCGAGAGGGATCTCCCGTCTCACGACGTTCGATCTTGATCACGTCCGCGCCGTAGTCGGCGAGGATCCGCGTGCAGAACGGGCCGGCAGCGAGGTGGGTCAGATCAAGGACCCGAACGTCGTCCAGCGGCATGATCGTCGTCGGCTCAGTCATTTCGCCCTCGTCTCCGTCTGGTCAGGGACTCACGATTGTCCTGTGCCGCGCGCCTCAGCGGAGCACGGTTCCGGTCGTTAGCGGACGTGCGGCGCGTAGTCCATCCCGATGTGGCCGCCCGCCTCGAACTCCCGGTACCTCTCGTCGGAAAACCCCAGCAGCTCCTTGTAAACGTATTCGTTGTCCTCGCCGAGACGTGGAGCCGCGCGCCAGTGTTTCCGGGGGGTGCGGTCGGACTTCCAGAGCGAACCTGTATGGAGTCGGGGTCCACCCTCGACCTCCGGGTGCTCCAGCGGTTCCCAAAAACCCCGATCCTTCAGGTGCGGGTCGGCGTACGCATCCGCGTCGTTCAACACGACACCGGCCGCAACCCCGGCTCCTTGAAGCAACCGCATCGCCTCCGCCGGGTCCTGGTCCACGGTCCACGCCGTGATCTCCTCATCCAGGACATCGTGGTTCTCGCGTCGGCCGTCGCGTGTGGCGAACCGTGGATCGCGCGCCAGGTCGTCGCGCCCCATCGCCCCACACAGCGCCCGCCACTCTCCGTCGCCAGTGACACTGAGCGTCAGCCAACGGTCCTCGCCCGAACACGGATAGGTGCCCTGCGGAGCCAGGACGCGATGACGGTTGCCCTCCAATTCGGGGAGCGTCCCGTTCATCGTGAAATCGACCATGAAGTCGCCCAGGTAGGTGGCGAAGTTCTCCGCGGAGGCGATCTCGATGGAGATCCCCTTCTCATTCTTCCGCGCGTACCTGAGCCCGGACGCGAACGCCAGTGCTCCACCTGCACCCCCGGCAGCGTCCGCCACGAGCGTGTTGCCCGTGATTGCCGCGTCCTCGCCTCGGTACCCCATCACGGAGTAGTGCCCTACGTTCGCCGCCATGTGGCTCCCGAACGTCCGGTAGTTCTTGTACGGACCGTCCAGTCCGAACGCCGGCATTCGGAGCATCACGAACTTCGGATTCACCTTCGACACCCGTTCCCAGGTGACCCCGACACGTTCCATGCTTACCGGCACGTTGTTCTCGATCAGGCCGTCTGATTTCCGGACCAGTTCCTCGAAGATCTCCTGGCCTTCGGGATTCGTCAGGTCGACGGTCATGCTCTTCTTGTTCCGAGCATGGTGGTTGAACGAGGGTCCACGGTTCCACGGCCGCTCCCCTGGGTCTCGGTTCGGAAACCCGCCCATCCCACCCCGGGCAGCGGACATCTCCTTCGTCGGCCGCACCACCTGACCTCGGGTCGTCGCCTGGAAATGCTGGATCGATTCGATCCGGATGATCTCCGCACCCCATTCGCCCAGGAGCTGCGTCGCGTACGGTCCCGCCCAGACCACGGTGATGTCCAGGATGCGCACGCCTTCCAACGGGAGTTTGCGGCCGCTGAGGCTTATCGAGCTCATCCGGTGACCTCCGCACCGCCGACGTCTACGATCTCTCGATCGCTCATTCCAAGCTCATCTCGGAGGATCTCTAGGGTGTGTTCGCCTAGAAGGGGTGCACGACGCCGTGCGGGCAACCCTTCGTCGGTATGAAGACGAAACGAGTAGCCCGGATATTTGATCGTTCCGATGGTCGGATGATCGATCTCGGGAAAGAAACCCCGATCGTTCAGATGGCGGTCGTCGAGAACATCCTCGAAATTATTCACGGGCCCTCCCAGGACGCCGTATTCCTGGCAGGAGTCCCTGATTTCCGCCTTCGTCCTCTCCAGCAGCCATGGGATCAACGTCGCCGCAAACTCGTCGATGCGCTCTGGTTTGGATCGCTCC